>NZ_JASKYT010000480.1:0-4687 GCF_041028275.1 Streptomyces sp. PU-14G | reverse complement strand
GGGCTTGCGGGGCTCGCGGGGCTTGCGGAAGCTTGCGGGATGGTGCGCCGGGCGGGGTGCGGTCCGGTTTCAGGCGCCGTCGGCCCCGGGGCGTGGCCACGGGCGGCCCTCGATGCGTTCGATGTCGCTGTTGAAACGCCTCAGGTAGGAGGCGAAGTGGGCGATGTCCTCGTCCGACCAGTCGGCCATCACCTTGTCCAGGGCCCGGACGAAGTAGTCCCGCTTCTCGTCGAGCATGCGGGCGCCCTTGTCGGTGATCTGGAACTTGCGCGCCATGCCGCCCGCGGGGTCCGGAATCCGCTCGACCAGTCCTGAACGCATCGCCGCGGCCGTCTGGCGGTTGAGTGTGGAGGCGTCGAGCCCGAAGGCGTCGCTGAGTTCGCCGATGGACATCGGGCCCTGCACGCGGATCCGGCTGAGCAGGATGTAGGCACTCCGCTCCATGGGCGCGTCCTTGCCGCGACCGCCCTTGTGCTGCCACAGCCCGTGGCGGCTCAGCAGCATCTGTTCGTACTCGACTTCGTGGGTGCGGTTGCTCATGTGCCGTGCTGCCTCCTGCTTTCCCTGCGAGCCGTGGGCGCCCGGCGGCGTCGGCTGCCCGACGGCATTCTCTCATAGCTATGTATGGAACACAGGGAATGCATGGGCCACATTGCATGTACGATGCATACCACTGTTCGGCCAGACATCGAGGAGTTCCGGCATGGAGGCCACCAAGCCCTCAGCCCGCGCGGGCGGCGTGGTTGCCACGCTCGCGTTCGCGGGCATCACGGCAGCGATCATGCAGACGCTGGTCACCCCGCTGATCGCGGAGCTGCCGAAGATTCTCGACACCAGCGCGTCGAACGCCGCCTGGGTGATCACGGCCACGCTGGTGGTGGGCGCCGTCTGCGTGCCCGTCTTCGGCCGCCTCGGCGACATGGTCGGCAAGCGCCGCATGCTGCTGGTGTGTGCCGTGCCGCTGATGGCCGGTTCCGTGGTGTGCGCCCTGTCGTCGACGGTGGTGCCCATGATCGTCGGCCGGTGCCTCCAGGGGATGGGGATGGGCATGGTGCCGCTCGGCATCGCCCTGCTGCGCGACGTGGTTCCCCAGGAGAAGCTCAGCTCCTCCATCGCCCTGGTCAGCGCCTCCATGGGGATCGGCGGTGGTCTGGGCCTGCCGATCGCCGCCGCGATCGCGCAGTACGCCGACTGGCGGGTTCTGTTCTGGGGCGCCGCCGGGATGGCGGCTGTCGTCGCCGTCCTGCTCTGGTCCTTCATCCCGGAGGTGCCCGCCGCCGCCAAGGGGCAGCGCTTCGACGGGCCCGGGGCGCTGGGGCTCGCCGTCGGCCTCGTCTGCCTGCTGCTGGCCGTCTCCAAGGGCGGCGACTGGGGCTGGGCCGGGTACGACTCTGGGGCTGTTCGCCGCCGCGGCCGTGGTCCTCGTCGGCTGGGGCGTCTGGGAGGTGCGCACTCAGGATCCGCTGATCGACCTGCGCACCACGGCCCGCCCGCGCGTACTGTTCACCAACGTCGCCTCGATCTTCGTCGGCTTCGGCATGTACGCGAGCATGCTGGTCATCCCCCAGCTCCTGCAGTTCCCGGAGGCCACCGGGTACGGCCTGGGGCAGTCGATGCTCGCCGCCGGTCTGTGGATGGCACCCGGCGGCATCATGATGATGCTCGTCTCCCCGCTCGGCGGCATGCTCACCAACGCCCGCGGCCCCAAGACGACGCTGATCAGCGGCGTCCTGGTCATCGCCCTCGGTTACGGACTGTCGCTCCCGCTGATGGGCACGGCGTGGGGCCTGATGGTCGTCATGATCGTGGTCAACAGCGGGGTGGGGCTCGCCTACGGATCGATGCCGGCCCTGATCATGGGCTCGGTTCCGCAGTCCGAGACGGCGGCTGCCAACGGGTTCAACACCCTCATGCGTTCGCTCGGCACGTCGATCGGCGCCGCCGTGGTCGGCGTCGTCCTCGCACAGATGACGCTCACCAAGGGCGGCCACACCTTCACCTCGGAGAGCGGCTTCCGCACCGGGCTGCTGATCGGGTGCGGGGTCGCGCTGGTCGCCGCGGCCGTCGCCGCCGCGATCCCGGCCGTCCGGCGCACCTCGGGCGGGCCCGACGTCTCGCCGTCTCCCGCCGCCACCGACCCCGCGGCTGTCGACGCCTGACCGCGCCCGGGCGGTGGGACGCCGCGCGCCGCGCACCCACCGCCCCGGAGCAGCCTTCCCGGGCCCCGCGCGGCGGGGCCCGGTGCCCGCGGCGGCGGGGTGGTGGGTTGCGGGTTGCGGGGCAAAGGTTCAGTCGGTGGCGCCGCCGGAGGTGAGGGCGGTGGCGACCTTCACGACGCGCTCGGCCTGGATGCGGGCGGCGGTGCGCGTGGTGTCGTCGACCGGGTTGTTGCCCTGCGCGTCGACGTGGGAGGTGCCGTAGGGGTTGCCGTCACCGAACTTGGCCGGGTCCGTGTAACCGGGCGCGACGAGGATGCCGCCGAAGTGGTGCACCGTGTTGTAGAGGGCCAGCAGGGTGGACTCCTGGCCGCCGTGGCTGGTGGCGGACGAGGTGAAGCCGCTGTAGACCTTGTCGGCCAGCTTGCCCTCCGCCCACAGGCCGCCGAGCGTGTCGATGAACTGCTTCAGCTGCGAGGCGACGTTGCCGTAGCGGGTCGGCGATCCGAAGATCACGGCGTCGGCCCACACCATGTCGTCCGGGGTGGCGAGCGGTATGTCGGCGGTGGCTGCGGCGTTCGCGGCCCACGCCGGGTTGGAGTCGATGGCCTCCTGCGGGGCGAGCTCGGCGGCTCGGCGCAGCCTGACCTCGGCGCCTGCCTGCTCCGCCGCGTGACCGATCTCCTTGGCGATCTCGGCGATCGTGCCGGTGGCCGAGTAGTAGATGACGGCGAGCTTCGTCGGGGTGCTCACGGTGATGTCTCCGATTCCCTCGGTGTCGTCCGTGCGGTCGCCGCCAAGCCAGGGCCCGGGGTGCGGGGGGACTGCGGCGGCTATCTGGTTGAACCTTAAACCATAACGGCCGTCGAGGGGACCGACGTGCCGGCCGCGGGTGAGGGCCGCGTGTGCCTGGACCCGCGGCTCTCATCCCGTCGGCTGCGTCGGCTGCGCCGGTTCCTGCTGTTCGGCCGCCGCCGGCGCGGGAACGGTCAGAATCGTGCGCTCCGGTATGTGGGCCGTGTCCCGGCGGGTCACCAGCCAGTAGAGAGCGGCGGGGACGGCCAGGCCGACCAGCCACGAGATGTCGGCACCGCCGAGCGGCTCCACCAGCGGCCCGGTGTAGAAGTGGGTGGCGAGGAAGGGGAACTGCGCGACGAGCCCGACGGCGTAGACGGCCAGCGCCTTCCACCGCCACGCCCCGTAGCGCCCGTGCGGATCGCTGAGGGCGGGAAGGTCGTAGCGTTCCTTGGCGATCACGTAGTAGTCGACGAGGTTGATGGCCGACCAGGGCGTGAACGCGGTGAGCAGGAAGAGCAGGAAGTCCTTGAAGGACGTCAGGAAGCTGTCCTTCCCGATCAGTGCCACGGCCGTGCCCGCGACCATGATTCCGGCGATGTAGCAGGCCCGGGCGCGCGGCCCCAGCTTCCGTTGGCCGCGGAAACCGCTGACGCCCGTCACCACGGACATGAAGCCGCCGTAGGTGTTGAGGACGTTGATCGTCAGTTTCCCCAGCGCGATGACGAAGTACAGGAACGAGGCGATCACGCCGGCCCCGCCCAGCCCCACCACGTAGCCCACCTCGTTGCCGACGAAGCCGGACCCGGCCGCCGCCGCGGCCAGCGCGCCGAACGTCATGGACCACTGCGACCCCAGTGCCGAACCGCCGAGCGTCCACCAGAACGTGGCGCGCGCCGAGGTGGAGCGCGGCAGATAGCGCGAGTAGTCGGCGACGTACGGGCCGAAGGCCAGCTGCCAGGAGGCTGCCAGGGAGACGGCCAGCAGGAAGAGCGGGAACGAGAAGGTCCGGTCGGCCAGCAGGTCGGTCAGTTCGGCGCGCTGGAGCAGCCGGATGCCGAGGTAGACGAAGGTGACCGCGCACACCAGGCCCGCGATCCTGCCGAGCGCGTGGATCACCCGGTACCCGACGGCGGCGGCCACGGCGGTGATGACCGCGAACAGGACGATACCCGGGGTCTCCCCGAGGTGTGTCAGCTCGCCGACCGCCTGGCCTGCCAGGACGCTGCCGCTGGCGAAGAAACCGATGTACATCACGATGACGAGCGCGAGCGGTACCGCCGCGCCCCGGACTCCGAACTGAGCCCGGCTGGAGATCATCTGCGGCAGTCCCAGCCGGGGCCCCTGCGCGGAGTGCAGGGCCATCACCGCGCCGCCCAGCAGGTTGCCGATCAGCAGGCCGAGTATCGCCCAGAAGGCCTGCGCGCCGAAGACGACGGCGAGGGCGCCCGTCACGACGGCGGTGATCTGCAGGTTGGCGCCCAGCCAGAGCGTGAACTGGCTGAAGGCCGTGCCGTACCGCTCCGCGTCCGGGACGACATCGATCGAGCGCCGCTCCACCACACCGGCCATTGCGTCGCACCTTCCCTTCGCCGGACTGCATGAATGTATTCATGCTGAGGCTCGCGTGAATGGACGTCAATACATTGGTGTGACTTCTGTGTGAGAAGTGGCGCCTGTGGCTTCTGAGGTCTCCGGGCTCGGGCGCGGGGCGCGGGTCTCGGGGTTCCGGGGTT
>NZ_JASKYT010000048.1:0-30565 GCF_041028275.1 Streptomyces sp. PU-14G | reverse complement strand
CCCCAGGCCGCGCGCGCGGGCGCGGGGCGGACAACGCGGCCCCGCCACCCCGGCCCCCCTGGGCACGTCAGGGCAGCCCGGGCCCGCGGGCCGCCCGGAGGACGGCGCGCGCGACCGCGTCCTGCGTGCGCCCGGGCCCCGGGCGCCTGCGGCGAAGGCGCGGACGGCCGAGGGGCGCGGCCGGGCCCCGGGCGCCCCCTCCGGACGGAGCCAGGGCGCGGTCTCGGCGCGGAGTGAGGGCGCGGCGGAGGCCGAACCGCTGATGGACCGGCCTCCGTTGCCCCGGCGGCGCCGTCAGGCGCACCTGGCGCCGGAGCTGCGCGAGCCCCCGCAGCCGGCCGGACGCGCTCGCGACGAAGGCGGGCACGATCCGGGTCTGATGGCGGCCTTCCGCCGGGGCAGCACCCTCGCGCACGGCATCGACCACCCGGCCGGCGGGCCTCCGCCGCCTGATCCAGGAGAAGAGCGCGACCATGGCGAGTGAAACCCACGCCCCCCAGGCCCCTCGGATCTCCCCCGCGCCTCGGAACCCCCCGGTCTCCGAGGCGCAGCACACCGACCTGTCCTGGCTGTTGGCCGGTCTGGTGGAACGGGTGCCGCACGCGAGCAGCGCGCTGCTGCTGTCGGCCGACGGGCTGGTGAAAGCGGTGCACGGTCTGGAGCCGGACACCGCCGACCACATGGCGGCGCTCTCCTCGGGGTTGTACGCGCTGGCCCGCAGCCTGGGAGCGCGCATGGCGGGCGGTGACGGGGTGCGGCAGGTGGTGGTCGAACTCGACCGGTCGTTGCTCTGCGTGACGCGGGCGGGGCAGGGGGCCTGCCTGGCGGTGCTGGCCCGGCGGGAGGTGGACGCGGCGGTGCTGGGGTACGAGATGGCGATGCTCGTCAAACGGGTCCGCACCCTGCTGTCGACCCCCGCGCGGCAGCCAGGGCCTGCGTGAGCGGACCCCGTGCGCACCCCGCCTCCGCCACCGCCGGTGCACCCGCCTCCTGGCCCGGTGCACCCGCCTCCTGGCCCGGTGCACCCGCCGCCGGGCTTGCCGCTGGGCCCGCCGCCCGGTCCGCCTCCGTCGCCGCCGGATGGGGAGGCGCCGTCGTCGAGCGAGGGCGCTGGGCCGCAGTTCGACGAGGCAGCGGGGCGGCTGGGGCGTCCCTACACGGCGAGCGGCGGACGTACCCGGCCGACCACCGCGTTCGAGCTGACCACGCTCGTGCGGGCCACGGGGGGCAGGCCACTGCGCTACTTCGGCCCCGAACACCGGCGGCTGCTCCAGCTGGTGGCGGGCGGTGCCCTCTCGGTGGCCGAGCTCGCCGCGCATCTGCGGTTGCCCGTGGTGGTGACCAAGGTCGTGCTCTGCGATCTCTTCGACAGCGGTGCCGTCGCGGTGCGTGCGCCGGCGCGGGTGGGCGCCGGTCACGGGCCGGTGGAACGCGAGCTGCTGGAGGCGGTGTTGGAGGGGCTGCGCCGGAGACTTTGACGAGCTCATGATGAGAGAAGTTGTGCGGAACCGTTGTTTCTGCTTGGTCTCTGTGGTGTCTTGTGGGTTATGGAAGCGAAGCCCTGGGCACGACGGAGTTTTCTGGCGGCAAGTGGCGGCGTTCTCGCGGGTTATGCCGCCTTCTCGGAACAGAAGGCGGCCTTCGCGGCCGGACGGAGACCGGCCGCGTCCCGCAGCGGACGGGAGTGGGACGCCGACCCCACCACCTTCGAGATCAACCGGGAACCGGCGCGCGCGGTCCTGGTCCCCTACCGCGACACCAAGTCCGCGCTGCGCGGCGGGCGGGAGCACTCGCCGTACCACAGGTCGTTGAACGGCGACTGGCGTTTCCGCTGGTCCGAGAACCCCGACAAGCGACCCGAGGGGTTCCACCGCACCGACTACGACGACGGCGACTGGGACCGCCTCCCCGTCCCCTCCAACTGGGAACTGCACGGCTACCGCGAGCCCATCTACCTCAACGTCCGCTACCCGTGGATCGGGTACGAGGAGCCCGAGCCGCCCGCGGTGCCCAAGGAGTTCAACCCGGTCGGCTCCTACCGGCGCACCTTCACCGTGCCGCGCGACTGGGACGGCAGGCGCACCCTCCTCTCCTTCCAAGGGGTGAAGTCCGCCTTCTTCGTGTGGGTGAACGGCCGGCAGGTGGGCTACAGCGAGGACAGCTACACCCCGGCCGAGTTCGACGTCAGCGAGTACCTGGAGCGCGGCGAGAACACCCTGGCCGTGGAGGTCTACCGCTGGTCGGACGGCAGTTGGCTGGAGGACCAGGACATGATCGACCTGTCCGGGATCTTCCGCGACGTCTACCTGTACTCGGTACCGCGCGTGCACCTGCACGACGTGGAGGTCCGCACCGCACTCGACGACGCGCTCACCAGCGCGGAGCTGACCGTGCGCACCCGCGTGCGGGACACCACCGGCGGCACCGTCGGCACGTACACCGTCACCGGCGTCCTCTACGACGCGGACGGGCGCCGGGTGGAGACCGGGCGGCTGAGCGGTACCGTACGGCCGCCCGCGGGCGGCATCGCCGACGTCGACCTGACGGGCACGGTGCGCCGCCCGGCGCTGTGGTCCGCCGAGCGTCCCGCCCTCTACACCCTCGTGCTGACGGTCGAGGGGCCCGGTGGCGGCAGGAGCGAGATCCAGCGGGTGCGGTTCGGCTTCCGCAAGCTGACCTTCGGCCCCGGCAAGCTGGAGATCAACGGCAGGCCGCTCGTCTTCGCGGGCACCAACCGGCACGAGTCCGACCCGGACCACGGGCAGGCCGTACCGGAGAAGACGATGCTGCGCGACATCGAACTGATGAAGCGGAACAACATCAACGCCGTCCGCACCTCGCACTACCCCAACGCCACCCGCTGGCTGGAGCTGTGCGACGAACACGGGCTCTACGTCGTCGACGAGGCCAACCTGGAGACCCACGGCGTCCGCGACACCGTCCCCGGGTCCCTCCCCGAGTGGACCGAGGCCTGTCTGGACCGGGCGCGCAGCATGGTCGAGCGCGACAAGAACCACGCCTGCGTGGTGATGTGGTCGCTGGGCAACGAGGCGGGCGGCGGCGACAACTTCGCGAAGATGGCCGACTGGATCCACGAGCGCGACGCGAGCCGCCCCGTGCACTACGAGGGCATGAACTCCGTGGCGGACGTCGAGAGCCGGATGTACGCGCCGCCCTCCGAGGTCGAGAAGTACGGCGAGTCGGGCAACCCGAAGCCGTTCCTGCTGTGCGAGTACGCGCACTCGATGGGCAACAGCACCGGCAACCTCAAGGAGTACTGGGACCTCTTCGAGAAGTACCCCAACCTGCACGGCGGCTTCATCTGGGACTGGGTCGACCAGGCGATCCGCAAGCCCGTGCCCGGCGACGCGTCCCGCACCTACCTCTCCTACGGCGGTGACTGGGTGAAGGACTATCCCACCGACGGCAACTTCTGCTGCAACGGGGTCATCCGCTCCGACCGCGAGGCGGAGCCGGAGCTGGCCGAGGTCAAACACGTCTACCAGCGCATCGCGTTCCTGGGGAAGAAGGCGGCCGAGGGCGAGGTCGAGGTCGTCAACAAGCAGCTGTTCCTCGGGCTCGACGCCTACGAGCTGCGCTGGGAGGTCACCCGCGACGGCGAGCGGCAGCAGCACGGCACGGCCAAGCCGCCCGCCGCGGGACCCGGGGAGACGGGCACCGTGCGCCTCCCGCTCCGCCGCCCAGGCAAGCCCGCGCCCGGTGCCGAGTACTGGCTCAACCTCTCCCTCGTACTGCGCCACGGCACCTCCTGGGCCAAGGCCGGGCACGAGGTGGCCACCGGGCAGCTCCAGCTGAAGGACTGGCAGACCCCGGCGCCGCAGGAACCCGGCGACGAGGAGCTGCCGCCCGTCGAGTACGAGGAGAGCGGCAAGCAGGTCACCGTCACAGGGCGGGACTTCACCCTCACCCTGGACAAGGCCGGCGGCACTCTGACCGACTTCCGGCACAAGGGCGCGGTCGTGCTCGCGGCGGGCCCCGTGCCCAACTTCTGGCGCGGTCCCACCGACAACGACATCGGCCGCGGCTTCCACAAGACGGCGGCCACCTGGAAGGAGGCGGGGGCCAAGCGGACCACCGACGAGGTGAAGGTGGCCAGGAAGAACCGCTCCGTCGTCACGATCGAGGTCCGCAGCACCCTGCCGACCTCGCCGGCGGCCTCGGCGTTCACCACCGTCTTCACCGTGCGCGGGGACGGCGAGGTCCGTGTCGCCCACACGCTGGAGCCCGGCGCGGGCCTGCCCGACCTGCCGATGGTCGGCGCGCTGCTCACCCTGCCCGCGGGGCGGTCCGTCTTCACCTGGTACGGGCGCGGCCCCCAGGAGAACTACTGGGACCGCCGCACGGGTGCCGCCGTGGGCCGCTACCGCTCGAGTGTCGAGGAGCAGTTCACCCCGTACGTGCGGCCGCAGCAGTGCGGCAACGTCACCGGCGTGCGCTGGGGCGAGCTGAGCGGCAAGGACGGCGCCGGGCTGCGGGTGAGCACCGAGCCGGGCGACCATCTGGAGCTGAGCGCGCTGCGGTACACCCCGGCCGACCTGGACGGGCCCCGGCACCCGCACGAGCTCACCCCGCGCAAGGAGACCGTGCTCGGCGTCAACCACCGCCAGATGGGGCTCGGCGGCAACGACTCCTGGGGCGCGGCGCCACTGGAGCAGTACCTCCTTCACGCGGACCGCACCTACCGCTACGGTTACCGCCTGCGCGCGGTGTGACGACCGGCGCTCAGGTGGCAGGCGAGCACAGGTGAGCGGGAAGGGGCTGGACGTGACGGACCGGCGGGACGACTTCACGACCGTGGCGGACGGGACGCGGGTGGCGACCTACACCTGGCTTCCCGAGGGGGACGTACGCGCCCTCGTGCAGCTCGCGCACGGCGCCGCCGAACACGCCCAGCGCTACGACCGCTTCGCCCGCTTCCTGACCCGGAACGGGTACGCCGTCGTCGCCTCCGACAACCGGGGGCACGGGGCGACGGCGCAGTTCACCGGCGGCTTGGGCGCCGTCGGTGAGGAAGGCTGGCGCGCCACGGTCGCCGACCTCAAGGAGATCGGCGACCGGGCGCGTGCCCACCTGCCCTCCGACGCGCCCCGCTTCCTCCTCGGGCACAGCCTGGGCTCCCAGCTGGCCCGCGACTACGCCCAGGAGTACGGCGCGGAGCTGTCGGGGCTCGTGCTCTCCGGCACCTTCCGGTCCCTGCCGGGGACCGAGACCGAGAGCGCGATCCGGCGGCTGGAGCGGGAGATCGCCGACGGGGGCAGGAACGCGCCCTCGGACTTCACCGGTGAGCTGTTCGCCTCGTTCAACGACGCGTTCCCCCACCGCACGGGATACGAATGGCTCTCCCGCGACGAGGCGGAGGTGGACGCCTACGTCGAGGACGAGCGCTGCGGCTTCTCCTTCAGCGCGGGGCTGTCCCTGGACTGGGTGACCGCCAACCGCAAGATCAACGATCCGGAGCAGTTCGCCCGCATCCCCCGTGAGCTTCCCGTCCACGTCGCCGTGGGCGAGCTGGACCCCTGCCACCAGCGCATGACGCTCGTCTACGAACTGCTGGAGGACTTCCGCCACCTGGGCTCGCACGACCTGAGCTGGCACGCGTACGAGGGCGCCCGGCACGAGATCCTCAACGAGACGAACAAGGACGAGGTCCAGGCGGACCTGCTGGAGTGGTTCGAGAGCCACCTGGACCTCGGGCCGTAGCCGCTGCCGGGCGCGCTACCCCGCCCGCGCCCAGTCCTTGGCGAACTCGCCGGGCGGGGCCGGACGCGCGTAGTACCAGCCCTGCGCCGTGTCGCAGCCGAGCTGCCGCAACTGGTCCGCCTGGCTCTCGGTCTCGACGCCCTCCACCGTCACGGCCAGGCCGAGCGCGTGGGCGAGGGAGACGATGCCCTCGACGAAGGTCAGGTCCACCGGGTCCGCCGGGTGGCGCTGGAGCCCCTGGGTGAAGGAACGGTCCAGCTTGAGCGTGGTCGCGGGCAGCCTGCGCAGGTTGGCCAGGTTGGAGTAGCCGGTCCCGAAGTCGTCCAGCGCGATGTCCACGCCCAACTCGGCCAACTGCCACAGCGGCTTGAGCTCGTCCTCGTCGGCGCTGATCAGCGCCGACTCGGTGACCTCCAGGCACAGCGACGAGGGCGCCACCCCGGCGGACTCCAGCACCGCGATGGTGTCCGGCACCAGGTCGGGGTGGTGCAACTGCCTGGGGGAGAGGTTGACGTTGACGCGCAGCGGCTGCCCGCCGGCCCACGTGCAGGCCTGGGAGACGGCCTGTTCCAGCACCCAGCGGCCCAGCGGCACGATGAGTCCGGTGTGTTCGGCCAGCGGGATGAAGCGGTCGGGGCCGAGACGGCCGTGCACGGGGTGCTTCCAGCGGACCAGCGCCTCGGCGCCGTCCACCTGCCCGTCGCTCATCCGGATCAGCGGCTGGTACTCCAGGAAGAACTCGTCGCGCTCCAGCGCCCCCGGCAGGTGGTTGGTGAGGCTGTGCCGGTCGATGGCGCGGGCCTCGGAGTCCGGGTCGGCCAGCGCATAGCGGTTGCCCCCGGCGTCCTTGGCCCGGTACATCGTGATGTCGGCACTGCGCAGCACCTCGGCGGGCTCCAGCCGGCCCGAGGCGCCCTCCACGATGCCGATGCTGGCGCGTACGGACAGCTCGCGTCCGTCGACGCTGATCGGAGTGGCCAGTGCCGCCAGCAGGGAGCGCGCCAGGCAGGTGACCTCCTCGGTGTCCAGCGGGTCGGACATCAGCACCACGAACTCGTCCCCGCCGATCCGGGCCACCAGGTGGGCCGGCGCGGTGGTGCAGGAGTGCAGGCGCTCGGCGACCGCGACCAGGAGCTGATCGCCCACCGCGTGTCCGAGGCTGTCGTTGACGGCTTTGAAGCCGTCGATGTCCAGGTAGCACAGCCCGAACCTGCGCACCCCGCCGCCGGGGCTGAGGATCCGCTCGAGCCGCTCGGCGAACAGCGTGCGGTTCGGCAGCCCTGTCAGCTCGTCGTGGGTGGCCTCGTAGCGCAGCCGCAGATGCAGCAGGCGCCGCTCGGTGATGTCCTCCATGAGGGCGAGCTGATAGCGCGGTTCGCCCTCGGCGTCCCGCAGCAGGGAGACGGTCAGGTTGGTCCACAAAACGGTGCCGTCGGGACGCTGGTAGGGCTTCTCCACCCGGAAGTGGTCGCGTCGTCCGCGGGCCAGCTCGCGGTGGAGGCGCCACACCTCGGGGGCGTCGTCGGGGTGCACCCAGTCGTTGAGGTTGCGGCGGCGCATCTCCTCCTCGGAGCGCCCGAACATCCGGGCCAGCGCGCCGTTGGCGTCCCGCAGCCGGCCGCTCATGTCCGCGATGCCGATGCCGATGGTGGCGTCCTCGAAGACGGCGCGGAAGCGGGTCTCGGAGGCGTGCAGCGCCTCCTCGACGGCGGTCTGCGCGGCCAGCGCCGCCCGCGAGAGGGCTTCCTGCTCCGCCAGGGTGCGCTCGCGGACCGCGTAGGCGAACCCGGCGGCGAGCGCGTGCTGGAGCCGGGCGCAGCGGGAGCGGGCCTCGTCGACACCGAGCGCGCCGGGGGCGCCGGCGGCGGGCGCGAGCCCGGCCGCGTAGAGCACGAGGTAGGACTCGACCACGCCGAGAACGTGCGGGAGCGCGTCGGGGCTGGTGCAGTGCGCCTCGTCCACCAGCGCCTGGCCGACCTCGCGGCCCGCCGAGGGCGTGAACGGGTGGGCGTGCAGTGCCTCGCCGAGCCGGACGGCGAGCGGGTGGAGGAAGTCCTCCAGTTCGGCGCGGCTGAGGGAGGTCTGGGTCGCCGGATAGAGCGTGCGGCTCCAGATCCGGGCGAATCTGCGCAGCCCGTCTTCGCCGTCCTCGCGGTCGTCCCCGCGTTCGTTCTGCTCAGTCACGCGGCGCTTCCCGCCTTACGGCCGATTCCGGCGAAGCCACCGGAGACGGTGGACTCCTCGTACTCCGGCGGGCCGTCGGGCCGCCACCGCGGCACCGGGACCAGGCCGGGCTCGACCATCTCGAAGTCCTCGAAGAACCGCTGGATCTGCTCCTTCGTGCGGATCACCAGCGGGGCGTTCGCCGTGCTGTAGACCTCCTTGAGGCCGGCCCCGCCGTCGCGTCTGGGCCCCGCCTCGGGGGAGCCGTGCGAGAGCACCAGCAGGCTGCCGGGCGCGAGGTGGCGGGCGAGTTCGGCGAGGTACCGGCCCGGCTCGTCGCGGTCCTCGACGAAGTGCAGCAGCGCCACGAGCATCAGGGCGACGGGCTGCCGCAGGTCGAGCAGGTTCTCCACCTCGGAGGACTCCATGATGTCCTGCGGGGAGCGGAAGTCCGCCGAGACGATGCCCACGCGCCGCTCGCCCTGGAGCACGGCGCGGCTGTGCGCGACCGCCACCGGGTCGTTGTCGACGTAGACGACGCGGGCCTGCCGCTCCAGCGCGTGCGCCACCTCGTGCACGTTGCCGAAGGTGGGGATGCCCGAGCCGATGTCGAGGAACTGGGTGACGCCTTCTTGGAGTGCGAAGCGGATGGCGCGGCGCATGAACGCGCGGTTGGTCTGCATGATCTTCGGCAGCCCGGGCCACGCCTGGATCGCCCGGCGTGCCGCCTCCCGGTCGACCTCGAAGTTGTGCGAGCCGCCGAGGTAGTAGTCGTACATCCGCGACACGCTCGGCACCGTGAGGTCGATGCCATGGGGGGCCCAGGCGGGACGTTCCATCGAGGGGTCTCCAGCTCGCTGCGTTCACCGGGGAGTTCCGGTCGGGCCCATGAGGCTAACGACCGGGGAGCGGCGCACGGAAGGAAACAGCGTTACTGGGGCTGGATCTTGCCCGGGCGGTGACAGCTGGCCGGGAGGTATCGGGTCAAAGCGCATTCCGGCATGATTTAATTGCGAGCTGTTTGCAAGAGCCTCCGATGTCCAACAAGGAGTGTGCCACAGATGACTGCCCGGACGGTACGGACAGCCACCGCGATGGCGACCGCCGCCGTCGTCCTCGCCTCAGCAGCGGCATGCTCCGCGCCGGACGACGGGGCGGGGCCGGGCGGTGGCACGGAGGCGCTCACCGTCGGCGTCGCCCAGGAGCCCGAGACCCTCAGCCCGCTGCTCGGCTACGGCAAAGAGGGCAACTCGAAGATATTCGACGGCCTGCTGACCCACGACGCGCAGATGAACCTCAAGCCCGCCCTCGCCACCCACCTGCCCAAGGTGAGCAAGGACGGCCGGACCTACACCTACGACCTGCGCAAGGGCGTCACCTTCAGCGACGGGAAGCCCTTCACCGCGAAGGACGTCGTCTACACCTACGAGACGATCCTCGACAAGAAGACCAACAACGCCTCCAAGAGCGAACTCGACGCCCTCGACAGTGTCCGCGCCGAGGGCGAGCACACGGTCGTCTTCCACCTCAAGTACCCCTACGCCGCCTTCGCCGAGCGCACCGTGCTGCCCATCGCCTCCCAGGCCGTCGCCTCCCAGTCGGACGTCAACACCGGCTCCTACAACACCAAGCCCGTCGGCACCGGCCCCTACGTCCTCACCAGCTGGCGCAAGGGCGAGAAGCTCAGCTTCAAGGCCAACCCGCACTACTGGGGCGGCAAGCCGAAGATCAAGCGCTTCACCGTCGCCGTCATCGAGGACGACGACGTACGCGCCACCCGGCTGCGCTCCGGCGACCTGGACGGCGCCATCCTGCCGCCCAACCTCGCCAAGGCTTACGAGAAGGACGAGGACAAGCGCACCTTCAGCGCCAAGACCGCCGACTACCGCGCCGTCACCCTGCCCAGCGACAACCCCGTCACCGGCGACAGGGCGATCCGCCGCGCCCTCGACCTGGCCGTGGACCGCAAGGCGATGGTGAAGTCCATCCTCAACGGCGCCGGCAAGCCCGCCTACGGGCCGCTGCCCACCGACAGCCCCTGGTTCGCGAAGGGCACCGAGCGCCCGCACGACCTCGCCGAGGCCAAGAAGCTCCTCGACGACGCGGGCTGGAAGCCGGGCAAGGACGGCATCCGCCGCAAGGACGGCGAGCGCGCCGCCTTCACCCTCTGGTACTTCTCCGGCGACAAGCTGCGCCAGGACCACGCGCTGGCCTACGCCTCCGACGCCAAGAAGGCCGGCATCGACGTCCACGTCCAGGCAGGCAGCCGCGAGGTCATCCGGCCCAAGGTGAAGCACGACGCGATGCTGCTGGGCAACGGCTTCCCCGCGGACCCGGACTTCGACCTCTACCCGACGCTGCACTCCTCGCAGGCGGGCAACGGCTGGAACAACCTGGCCTACTACCACGACAAGACCGTCGACGAGGAGCTCGACGCCGCCCGCCGCAGCCGCGACCCGAAGGTGCGCAAGGCCGCCTACACCAAGGTCCAGCGGGCCCTGGCCAAGAACCCCGGCTACACCTTCCTGACCACCATCGACCACGTCTACGTCATCGACGACAAGTGGCGCGGACTGACCACCCAGGTCGAGCCGCACGACCACGGCATCGGCGCAGGACCCTGGTGGAACGTCCAGGACTGGCAGCCCAAGAAGTGACGGAAACGGACATACCCGCAGCCGCACGGGCCCCGCGGCAGCGCCCCGCCCGGCGCGCCCTGTGGGGCCCCGCCGCGCGGCTGGTGGGACGGCGGCTGCTGGCCGCCGTCCCCGTACTGGCCGCGGTGACCTTCGGCGTCTTCGCCGTCGCCGCCGCCTCCCCCTTCGACCCCGTCCAGCAGTACGCGGGCTCCGCCGGGCTCAACGCCTCCCAGGAGACACTGGACCAGCTGCGCGCCAACCTGAACGTCGACGGACCCTTCCCGCAGCGCTGGTGGGACTGGCTCACCAGCGCTCTGGCCGGCGACTTCGGCGACTCCACCTCGCTGCGCCAGCCCGTCGCACAGGTCATCACCGAACGGCTCGGCTGGTCGGTCCTGCTGTGCGCGGTCGGCTTCGCCTTCGCCGTGCTCGTCGGCACCGTGCTCGGACTCGCCGCGGCCCGCCGCAGGGGCGGCCTCCTCGACCGGACGGTCACCTCCCTGTCCTACACGCTGGAGGCGGCACCGCCGTTCTGGCTCGGGCTGCTGGGCATCTGGCTGTTCGCCCTCCAACTCGGCGTGCTGCCCGCGGGCGGACTCACCGACAGCGGCAGCGACGTCGTCACCGCCGGCGGGCTGCTGCGCCACCTCGCGCTGCCCGCCGTGGTGCTGGGCATCTCCCAGGTGCCGTGGTTCCTGCTGTACGTCCGCCAGGGCGTCGGTGACGCGCTGGAGGAGGACGCCGTACGCGGCGCGCGCGCCCGCGGCCTGTCCGAGAGGACCGTGCTGCTGGGACACGCGCTGCGCTCCGGGCTGCTGCCCGTGCTCACCCTGATCGGCTCCCGCGTCCCCGAACTCATCACCGGCGCACTGCTGGTGGAGACCGTCTTCAGCTGGCCCGGCATCGCCTCGGCGACCGTCGAGGCCGCCACCGCGACCGACTTCCCGCTGCTCGCCGCCCTCACCACGCTGGCCACGGTCGCGGTACTGGCCGGGAACCTGCTCTCCGACCTGGGGTACGGACTCGCCGACCCCCGCGTGGCCATGGAGGAGATGTGAGTATCCCCGCGGCGCTGCGGCGAAGGACCCCACGCGCCAGTCCCGCGACGGGCCGCAGCCTGCGGCTGCCCGTCTCGGCCTGTGTGGTGGCGGCGGTCGTGCTGGCCGTCGTCCTCGTGCCGCTGCTCGTCCCGCTCGACGAGCAGGCCGTCGACATGGCCAACAAGCTCCACGCGCCCTCGCCCGCCCACCCCTTCGGCACCGACGACGTGGGCCGCGACGTGCTGCTGCGCTGCGTCTACGGGCTGCGCGTCTCCCTCCTCGTCGGGGTCGTCGCCGCGCTGACCGCCACCGTCATCGGCACCGCCGTCGGCGCCGCGGCCGGCGCGGTCGGTGGCCGTACCGACCGGATGGTGATGCGCGTCGTGGACGTCTTCTCTTCCGTGCCGCACCTGCTGCTGGGCATCTTCATCGTCGCCATGTTCCGCCCCGGGGTGTGGCCCGTCGTCATCTCGGTCGGGCTCACCCACTGGCTGTCGACCGCGCGGATCGTGCGCGCCGAAGTACTGTCCCTGCGCTCCCGCGACTTCGTCGACGCCGCCGTCTCCGGCGGCGCCTCCCGCTGGCGGGTCGGCGTACGCCACCTGCTGCCAGGCGTGCTGCCCCAGGCCGGACTCGCCGCCGTGCTGATGGTGCCGCACGCCATCTGGCACGAGTCGGCGCTCTCCTTCCTCGGACTCGGCCTGCCCACCCACCGCGCCAGCCTCGGCAACATGATCCAGGACGCGCGCGGCACCCTGCTGGCCGGCGACTGGTGGCCCACCCTCTTCCCCGGCCTGTTCCTCATCGTCCCCACCCTCGCCATCGCCGGCCTCGCCGGAGTGTGGCGGGAGCGGATCAACCCGCGGCGCCGATCGGAGCTGATGCTGTGAACCAGGGCATCGACGCACCCAAGCCCCTGCTGTCCGTCCGCGACCTGTCCGTCCGCTTCCGGATGCGGGGCGGGCGCGAGGTCGCCGCCGTCACCGACGTCAGCCTCGATGTGGCGCCCGGGGAGTGCCTGGCGCTGGTCGGGGAGAGCGGCTGCGGCAAGTCGGTGCTCGCCTCCGCGCTGCTGGGGCTGCTGCCCGGCAACGCGCGGGTCGGCGGGTCGGCGCTGCTGTCCGGCCCAGGACCAGGCCAGGAGACCGACCTCCTGGCCGCCGACGAAGCCACCCTGGCCCGCACCGTGCGCGGCCGGCGCGTCGGCCTCGTCCCGCAGAGCCCGGCAGCCCACCTGACGCCCGTGCGCACCGTCCGCTCCCAACTGGCCGAGACCGTGCGGGAGCTGACCGGAGCGCGGGGCCAGGTGCTGGCCACCGCCACCGCCGCCGCCGCGCGGCGCGCCGCCTTCCCCGCCGACCACCTCGACCGCTACCCCCACCAGCTCTCCGGCGGGCTCGCCCAGCGGGCCGCCACCGCGCTCGCTCTCGTGGGCGACGCGCCGCTCCTGCTCGCGGACGAGCCCACCACAGGACTCGACCGCGACCTGGTCGAGCGCACCGTGGACGAGCTGCGCGGCCACGCCGACGCAGGGCGCGGACTGCTGCTCATCACCCACGACCTGGCGGCGGCCCAGCGCATCGCCGACCGGGTGGCGGTCATGTACGCGGGCCGCGTCGTGGAACTCACCGCGGGCCACGGCTTCTTCGGCGCGCCCGGGCCCCGCCACCCCTACGCCCGCGGCCTGCTGGACGCGCTGCCCGACCGCGCCTTCCTGCCCATCCCCGGCATGCCGCCCGAACTGGGCGACCTGCCCGCCGGCTGCGCCTTCGCGCCGCGCTGCCCCCGTGCGGACGCCGCGTGCTCCACCGTTCCTGCCCTGAACAGCACGGTGGCCTGCCACCATCCGCGGACCGCGCCCGAGGCCGCCCGGCACGGGGCCCGTCCAGAGGGGAGCCGGGTATGACGCAGCCCCCTCCCGCGCTGGAGCTGCGTGCGGTCACCGCCGGATACGACCGGAGCGCCCCCGTCGTCCGCGAGGTCTCCCTGACGGTGGCCGAGGGCGAGGCGGTCGGGCTGCTGGGGCCCAGCGGCTGCGGCAAGTCCACCCTGGCGAAGGTCGCGGCGCTGCTGCACCGCCCCTGGGCGGGAACCGTCCACCTCGGCGGCGAGCGGGCGCGCGGCTGGCGGCACCGGGCGCCCCGCGCCCAGCGGACCGCCGTCGGCGTCGTCTTCCAGCAGCCCCGGCTGGCCGCCGACCCCCGGCTGACCCTCGCCGCGCTGATCGCCGAGCCGCTGCGCGCCACCGGGCGGAAGGCCGAGGCGGTCGCACGCACCGGGGAGCTGGCCAGATCCGTCGGCCTGGGCACCGACCTTCTCGGCCGCCGTCCGCACGAGGTCAGCGACGGTCAGCTGCAACGCGCCTGCCTCGCCAGGGCGCTGGTCCTGCGCCCGCGCGTGCTCGTCTGCGACGAGATGACCGCGATGCTCGACGCCTCCACCACGGCGGCGCTGGTGGCGGTCGTCGAGGAGTACCGGGAGCTGACGGGTGCGGCGCTGCTCGCGGTCGGCCACGACCGCACCCTGCTGGAACGCTGGTGCGACCGCACGGTGGACATGCCGGGCATCGCACTCCCGGCCCGGGACCCGGTTCCCGGGCCGAACCCTTAGGACCGGTGGACCGCGCCCTCGGGGGGCGTGGGGAACTGCCCCCCGGGAGGTGCGCACATGCCAAAGCCCACCCGCAGGCCGCCCACCACGAACAGTGGCCCCCCGTTGCCGGGACAGCACCCGCAGGCAAAGCCCTACAGCCGCACCCCGTGCTGCCGCAGGTACGCCAGCGGGTCGATGTCACTGCCGTAGCCGGGCCCTGTGCGGACCTCGAAGTGCAGGTGCGGTCCGGTGACGTTGCCCGTCGCGCCGGAGCGGCCGATGCGTGCTCCCGCGCCGACCGACTGCCCTGACCGTACGGAGATCGCCGACAGGTGCCCGTACTGGCTGTACCTGCCGTCGCGGTGGCGCAGCACCACCTGGTAGCCGTAGGCGTCCTGCCACCCCGCCGAGACCACTGTGCCTCCCAGCACCGCCTTGACGGAGGTGCCGGTGGAGACGGGGAAGTCCACGCCGGTGTGGTGCCCGGACGACCAACTGCTGCCCGCCGCACGGTAGGCCGTGCTCGGACCGACACCGGCCACGGGGGCGGTCGCCGCACCCCCGGACGCGTGGGGCGCCTTCTTCTGCGGGGCTTCTTTCCGCGGTGCCTGCTGCGGTGGCTCCTTCTTCTCGGGTGCCTTCTTCTCCGGTGCCTGCTTCTGCTGAGCCTTCTGCCGGGGGGCGGACGGGCGGTCGGCGCGATCGGACCGCCCGGGCCCGCTCTCCGTCTTGCGCCCGGTCTGCTGCGGCGGACCCGTCGTCTCCAGGTGCTGACCCGGCAGGATCAGGTCGGGGTCGTCTCCGACGGTGGAGCGGTTCCAGTCGTAGAGGCGGCGCCAACCGCCCTCGACGCTCCGGGCGTCGGCGATGCCGGAGAGGGTGTCGCCGCTGACCACCTCGTAGGTCGTCTGCTTCTTCAACCGCTCGGCCCTGGCCCGCTCCGCCTTGTCCTTTGACGTCCGAGATTCCTCGTCCTCCGGCACATCGGAGCCGGTCCGCTCGGCCCTCGGCTGGTCACCGCCGCCGTGCGCGGCGCCGTGCGGCTGAGCGTCGCCCCGGGCGAGCCCGGCGCGCGGGCCGCAGTGCGGCCAGGCCCCCGGACCCTGGCCCGCCAGCACCTTCTCGGCAACCGCGACCTGCTCGCTCGGCGAGGCCAGGTCGGCCCGCGGGGCATACGCGCGACCGCCGTACGCCTCCCAGGTGCTCTGGGTGAACTGGAGCCCGCCGAAGTAGCCGTTTCCGGTGTTGGTGTTCCACTTGCCGCTGCTCTCGCAGGCGGCGACCTTCTCCCACACGTCCTGCGGTGCGGCGTGCGCGAGCTGGGCCGCGGCGAGGGGTAAGGCGATTCCCGCGCCGCCCGCCGTCACCGTTCTGGAGACGCGCGCGGCGGAGCGGGGCTGGGGTCGGCGGTGGCGCCCACGTGCGGACATGGCCGGTTCCTCCGGTGCTCGGCGGTCCGCGCGCGTGCGCGGCCGGTGGTGGGGTGGCGGGTGCTACAGGTCCAGGCCCCGCCCGCGCCCGAGGCGGTGCGCGGCCTGGTCGGCGACGGACTCCTCCAGGTACACCTCGCACACCAGGCGCCCGCTGCCCGTCATGTTGTGCTCCAGCTCGTAGAGGCTGACCTCGTGCCCGTCGGCCAGCAGGAAGGCGTGCTCGTAGACCGCGCACCACACCTGGCCCTCGCCGGGGTGTGCGTGCGGTTTGGGTACGTGCGTGATGTGGTGTCCGAGCGCGGTGGCCAGCAGCCGCAGCGTCTCCTCACCCGGCCGGTCCGGGTTCTCGGCTCTGCGCAGCAGCCTGCGGGCGTGCTCGGCCGAGCCGCCGCGTACGTACTCCCGGGCGGGGAGGGCCTCGGCACCCGGCGCCCCGGGCGGGAGGTCGTAGGAGGCGCACGTGCCGCCGAACGAGGCGTCGGGGGTGTGGGCCTCGCCCATCCGGTGGTGCACCCGGCGCTCGGAGCGCAGCAGCGCCTCCGCGTCGTCGTACACCTCGTGCAGTTCGCCCGCGCCTTCGGGGCCGTCGTAACACAGCTCCCACAGCAGCACGCTGCTGCCGTCGGCCAGCAGGAAGACATGGCGGAAACTGCTGCACCCCAGCGCGGGCGGCGGGGAGTTGCGGTGCCGCCGGCCGTGGAGTTCGACCTGGAACATCACCGCACCGCGGAGCCGGTGGAGGACCGTGTCGGCGACGTCGAAGGGGTTCTGGGCGCGGGCCAGCAGCTCTTCGAGGTGGTGAGCAGGCGTCAGGTGAGCTTCTTCGCTCATCGCGGACCCTCCCGGCGTGCAGCAGACTACCGACCGTCCCCGCGCGCACACACCGTAGCGCTCCGAGTGCGGTGAGCGGGAGGAGTTGGCGGAATTCCGCCCGCCCAGGTGCGGCCAGGAAGCGCGGTTTCGGCCGGTTTCGGCCGGTGCGCCGAGGCGGAGCCGGTCCGGGGCCGGACGCGCCCGTGGGTGAGAGGCGCCCGAGGGGGAACGACACTACAAGGACGACACGGGGGACGGGCCCCGGCTGAAGGGAGCGCGGCGGTGACCACACTGCCCGTCGGATACGAGTCCTACTGGATGCTCTCAGCGGCGGCCACGCCCCAGCCGGCGCTGCCGCCCGACAGCAGGGTCGAGGTGGACGTCGCCGTGGTGGGCGGCGGCATAGCGGGGCTGTCAGCGGCGTGGGAGCTGGCCCGTGCGGGGCGCAGCGTCGCCGTACTGGAGTCCGACCGGCTGGCCGCCGGCGTCACAGGGCACACCACGGCCAAGCTGTCCGCGCTGCAGGGCCTGTCCTACAGCTGGCTGCGCGCCCACCGCTCGGCCGAGGACGCGCGGCTCTACGCGCTCTCGCAGCAGGGGGCCGTGGAGCACGCTGCGGCAATCGCCGAGCGGCTGGGCGTCGACTGCGAGTTCGAACGGGTCCCGGCGCACACCTACGTCGAGTCGGCCGAACACGTGGCGGAGATACAGGACGAGGCCCGCGCGGCGGCCGAGGCCGGACTGGCCGCCTCGTACGTGACCGAGACCGGGCTGCCCTTCCGGGTGCGCGCCGCCGTACGCGTCGAGGCACAGGCGCAGTTCCACCCCCGCAAGTACCTGCTGGCGCTGGCCGAGGACATCCGGCGCAGCGGCGGGCTGCTGTACGAGCGCACCCGTGTCGTCGCGCTCGACGAGGGCGAACCGTGCGTGGTGACGGCGGAGAACGGGGGTGAGGTCGCCGCCCGCGACGTGGTGGTGGCCACCCACTACCCCGTCTTCGACCGGGCGTTGATGTTCTCGCGGTTGCAGCCGCGCCGCGAACTGGTCATCTCCGCGCTGCTGCCGCAGGAGGACGACCCGCGCGGCACCTACCTCTCGCCGGAGCGCGGGACCCGCTCGGTGCGTACGGCGCCCTACCCCTTCGGGGACGGCAGGCGGCTGCTGATCGTCACCGGGGAGACGTTCAGCCCCGGCACCCCGGGCATCGGTTCGGTCGCCGCCCGCTACGAACGCCTCGCCGCCTGGACGTACGAACGGTTCCCCAGGGCACGTCTGGCGCACCGCTGGGCCACCCAGGACAACGAGACCACCGACCGCGTGCCCTACATCGGCCGCTTCCACGCCGCCACCCAGCACACCTACGTCGCGACCGGGTTCGGCGGCTGGGGCATGAGCTCGGGCGTGCTCGCCGGGCAGCTGCTGGCCGCGCACATCACCGGCGGCGAGCTGCCCGCGTGGGCGGGGCTCTACGATCCCGTGCGGCTCCGGCCGAGCGAGGGCCCCGCGCTGCTGCGGCTCCAGTCGACGGTGGCCCGCCGCTTCGTCGGCGACCGGCTGCGTCCTGCGTACGTGGACTCGGTGGAGGAGATCACCCCGGGGACGGGTGCCCTCGTGCGGGTGCGGGGGAGGCGCTGCGCGGTCCACCGCACCCCCGAGGGCGAGCTGCGCGCCCTCTCGCCGCGCTGCACCCACCTGGGCTGCCTGGTGCGGTTCAACGACGCGGAGGTGGCCTGGGAGTGCCCGTGCCACGGCTCGCGGTTCGGTACGGACGGTTCGGTGATCCAGGGCCCGGCGACCCGGCCGCTGGAGCCGCGCGACCTGGGCGAGGAGTGACGCGGCGGGCACCCTCGGCCGGCCGGTCCGCGGCGGCGTCCTTGGCCGGCCGGTCCTGAGGCGGTGCCCCTCGCCTCGTCAGGTCGTGCGGGTGAGCGCGCGCACGCCCGCTACAGCCAGTCGGGGTCGGTCTCCAGCACGACCGTCTCGCGCGCCGCCAGCAGGTCGAACTGCGGCCCCGTGCGCGGCAGCTCCGCGCGGAAGAAGTACCGTGCCGCCTGCCGCTTTCCCCGCAGGAACGCGTCGTCGGGCCCGGCCTCCAGCGTGGCCAGGAACTGCTCCAGCCAGATCCACGCCACCACCACGTGCCCGACGGCCTCCAGGTAGAGGGACGCGTTCGCCAGCGCCACCTGGGGGTCACCCGGCTCCCACACGCGGGCCGTGGTGGCGACGGCCCGCTCCCAGTAGGCCCGCAGCGTGGCCGCCAGACCGGCCGCCTCGTCCCCGGCCGCCTCGGCGCGCTCCAGCGTCCGCCCGATGGCGGTGCCCAGCGCCCGCAGCCCCTCGCCTCCGCCGCGCACCACCTTGCGGCCCAGCAGGTCGAGCCCCTGAATGCCGTGTGTGCCCTCGTGGATGGGGTTGAGGCGGTTGTCGCGGTAGTGCTGTTCGACGTCGTACTCGCGGGTGTAGCCGTAGCCGCC
This sequence comes from Streptomyces sp. PU-14G, assembly GCF_041028275.1. NCBI lineage: Bacteria > Bacillati > Actinomycetota > Actinomycetes > Kitasatosporales > Streptomycetaceae > Streptomyces > Streptomyces sp. PU-14G. The sequence continues at coordinate 11,690 of NZ_JASKYT010000048.1, read as the reverse complement.
GTGCACCTGGATGGCGAGGTTGTTGGCCTCCAGGCACCACTGCGAGGGCCAGCTCTTGGCGATCGGGGTCAGCACCTCCAGCAGCAGCGCGGCCTGTGTCCGCTCCTCGTGGGAGGGGGCCGAGCGCTCCTCGTCGACCAGCTTCGCGCAGTAGAGCAGGAGGCCGAGCGCGCCCTCCACGTACGACTTCTGCGCCAGCAGCATCCGCCGCACGTCCGTGTGTTCGACGATCGGCACCTGCGCGGCGCCCGCGTCCTTGCCCGCCGCGGTCAGCGGGCGCCCCTGCGGGCGTTCACGGGCGTAGGCGAGCGACTTGAGGTAGCCGGTGTAGCCGAGGGCCATCGCCCCCGCACCGACGCCGATGCGCGCACCGTTCATCATGTGGAACATGTACGCGAGGCCGCGGTGCTCCTCGCCGACCAGGTGGCCGACGGCGCCCGCCTCGCCGCCGGGCCGGTGGCGGGCGCCCTCGCCGAAGTTGAGCAGCGTGTTGGTGGTGCCCCGGTAGCCCATCTTGTGGTTGAGGCCCGCGGGCACCACGTCGTTGCGCTCGCCGCGGGTGCCGTCGGCCTCGACCAGGTACTTGGGGACGAGGAAGAGGGAGAGCCCCTTGACCCCCGCCGGGCCGCCGGGCGTGCGGGCGAGCACGAGGTGGACGATGTTCTCGGACAGTTCGTGGTCGCCGCCCGAGATCCACATCTTGGTGCCGAACAGCCGGTAGGTGCCGTCCTCGCGCCGCTCGGCCCGGGTCGCCACGTCGGCGAGTGACGATCCCGCCTGCGGCTCGGACAGGCACATGGTGCCGAAGTAGCGGCCCTCCAGCATCGGCCGCACGTACGTGTCGACCTGCTCGGGTGAGCCGTGGGCGCACAGCAGGCGGGCGTTGCCGAGCGTGAGGAAGGGATAGGCGGACGTGCCGACGTTCGCGGCCTGGAAGAAGGCGAAGCAGGCGGTGCTGACGGCGTGCGGCAGCCCCATGCCGCCGTGCTCCTGGTCCATGGCGGCTGCCAGCAGTCCGGACTCGGCGAACACCGCCAGCGCGTCGGCGACGTCCTCGTGCGTGTGCACCCGCTCGCCGTCGAACCAGGGTTCCTCCCGGTCGTTGCGCTTGTTGTGCGGGGCGAAGTGGTGCGTGGCGATGCGTTCGCTCAGTGCCAGGGCGTCGTCGAAGGTCTCCCGCGAGTGTTCCTGGTAGCGGGCGCGCTCGGTCAGCGAGGTGATCCGCAGCCAGTCGTGGAGCTGGAAGTCGAGGTCGCGGCGCGAGAGCAGGGTTGCGGGTGTGGCCATGACGGTTTCCGATCCCGGGGTGCGGCGGGCGTGCAGCGAGCGCCGCGCCGTCGGCGGCGACGACGCTGTATAAGCGCTTGCTTATGCTCGCTTCCGTGCCAGGCTCTGTCAACGGCTGCCAACGGCTGCCACCGGTCGATGGGGTCAGGGCTTGCGGGCCACACCCGCGTGCAGGGTCAGCGCCTCCTTCGGCAGGCGCTCGGCCGGATCGCCGTCGGGCCGCCACAGATGTGCCATCGTGACGCCGGGATCGAGGAGGTCGAGGCCGTCGAAGAACCGGACGACCTGCTCCCGGCTGCGCGGCACGAACGCCGTACCGCCCCGCTGGTAGATCCCGATCACGTCGTCGGCCCGGTCCGAGGTCCCGTCGTCGGGCAGGTCCGCGATGCCGTGGCTCAGGCACAGGAAGCTGCCGGGAGCCAGCGGTTCGAGCAGGGCGGCCACGACGCCGTAGGGGTCACGGTCGTCGGGGACGAAGTGGAGGAGCGCGTTGACCGAGAGCGCCACAGGGCGGCTCAGGTCCAGGGTGTCGCTGAGCTCCGCGGCGCCGAGGATGCTCCCGGGGTCCGTGACGTCGGCGTGGACGTAGGCGGTGCGGCCCTCGGGCGTGCTGCGGACAAGGGCGTGGGCGTACTGGAGCACGACCGGGTCGTTGTCGGTGTAGACCACCCGGGCTTCGGGCGCCACCGACTGGGCGATCTGGTGGAGGTTGGGTTCGGTGGGGATGCCGCTGCCGACGTCGAGGAACTGGCCGACGCCGTGGTCGGCCGCCAGTGTGCGGGTCACCCGCGCCATGAAGTCGCGGTTCGCGCGGGCCGCCGCCACGATCTCGGGGAGCACGGAGACCACCGCCTCGGCCGCCCGCACGTCCGCCTCGTAGTGGGTCTTGCCCCCGAGGTAGTAGTCGTACATCCGCGCCGAGTGCGGCTTGGTCGTGTCGATCGGCGGTGCGCTGCTGTGCTCGGGCACGTGTTCCCCCTCCGTCGTCCGTGCGTCCCCGCGTCCGTGCTCGCTCAGGGCTTGCGGGCCACCGCCGCCAGCATGCTGGGCTGCCCCTCCTTGAGCTCGGTCGGCTGCTCGGGGTCGGGGCGCCAGTCGTGGGCCATCACGATGCCGGGCTCGACCAGTTCGAGACCGTCGAAGAAGCGGGCGACCTCCGCGCGGTCCCGCAGCCTGAGGCTCGTCCCGCCCTTGGCGTAGATCTCCTCCACCTCGCGGCCCAGCTCGGCCAGCGCCGGATCGTCGATGTCGGCGGTGGCGTGCGAGAGGCACAGGTAGCTGCCGGAGGGCAGGCGCTCCAGGAGCCCCTTGAGGATCTCGTAGGGACCCCACTCGTCGGGGACGAAGTGGAAGAGCGCGTTGACCGAGAGGGCGACAGGGCGGGTCAGGTCGAGGGTGGAGCGCAACTCGTCGGAGTCGACGATGGTCGCGGGGCGGGCGGCGTCCGCCTGGAGGTAGGCCGTGCGGCCCTCGGGGGTGCTGTGCAGCAGCGCCTGCGCGTACTGGAGCACGATCGGGTCGCTGTCGGTGTAGACGACCCGCGCGTCGGGGGCGACCGACTGGGCGATCTGGTGGAGATTGGGCTCGGTGGGGATGCCGCTGCCGATGTCCAGGAACTGCCGCACCCCCGCCTCGGAGGCCAGCCAGCGGGTGGCGCGGATCATGAAATCGCGGTTGGCGCGCGCCATGCCCCCGGCGAACGGCACGGTGGCGATCACCGCTTCGGCCGCCTGCACGTCCGCCTCGTAGTGGGTCTTGCCCCCGAGGTAGTAGTCGTACATCCGCGCCGAGTGCGGCTTGGTGGTGTCTATGCCGGGAAGGTTTCCCTCTGCCGTCATGCGGCCTCTCCGTTCTCCGGTCCCAGTGCTGAAGGGCGTCGCCGTTCGGTGGCGCGGCCCCGGGTCGTCGCGTCAGTCGGAGGCCAGCAGGAAGTCGGCCACGCCCTGCTTGGCGCCCTGGAGGAAGGTTTCGAACTCGTGGGTGGTGTAGATCAGCGCCGGTCCCTCGGGGTCGGTGGACTGGCGCAGGGCGACCCGGCCGTCGCCGAGCTTCATCGCCTCCACGCAGCTGCCCCCGTTGGTGCCGCTCCACGGCTTCTGCCAGCCCTCGGTGCCGAGGTTCTTGGCCGGCATGCCGTTGTATATGTGGGGGCGGGTGTGGCCTGTGTGACCCATGGTTCTAAAACTCCTTGCGGATCTCACCGAGGACGGTCTCGGTGTGTGGTACTGGCGCGGCCTGCGCGCCCATGCGGTCCAGCACCTCCAGATAGGCGGCGGTGTCCGGACGCTGGTCCAGGTACGCGGCCCCCGTCAGGCTCTCCGTGTAGACGATGTCCGGGAGCTCCGGAATGTCGAAACGGAACAGCTGGAAGGGCCCGAACATGCCGGGATGCGCACCCGAGGTGAACGGGATGATCTGGAGCGTGATGTTCTGCCGTCTGGTCATCTCGGCGAGGTGGTCGATCTGGCCCCGCATGACCTCGGGTGAGCCCACGTGGCGCCGCAGTACCTGCTCGTCGAGCACGGCCCACAGCACCGGCGCCTGCCGGCCCTCCAGGAGCCGCTGGCGCCCCATGCGCAGCTGGACCCGCCGGTCCAGCTCCTCCTCGTCCGCGGCGGGGAACCCGGTACGCAGCAGCGCACGCGCGTAGTCCTCGGTCTGGAGCAGCCCGGGAACGCAGTGCGGCTCGTACGCCCTGATCAGGCTGGCCTCGCCCTCCAGGCTCACGTAGAGGCTGAACCAGGAGGGGAGGACGTCGCGGAAGCTGTGCCACCAGCCGGGCTGGTTCGCCTCCTCCACCAGGGTGAGGAAGGACGCGGCCTCCTCGGCGGAGAGGCCGTACATGCGCAGCAGCTTCTCCACGTACGGGGGCTTGAGCCCGACCTCCGCCTTTTCCATGCGGCGCACCGTGGTCGTGTTCACGCTCAGTGCATGCGCGGCCTCGGCGAAGGAGCAGCCCGCGCGCTCCCGCAGGTCACGCAGGCGCAGGCCGAGCACTATCTGCCCCACAGTCGGCGCGGAACGGGCCTCGGCCACTACTGCCTCCTCGACTTGCCTCCCCGGGCGGACCCTGATGCGTCAGCAGTCTGCCATGGCTCCCGTGCAGCAGCCATACTGCCCATTCGATTCTGCGAATTGCAGAACTCCTCTTGCCATCTGTGAATGAGGCTGCGCATAGTGAAGAACGTGACCCAGCTCATGCAGCTGCGGCACCGGAGCCGCACACCCTCATCCGCACCGCCGGAGGGCCTGCCAGCAACAGCCCCCCGGCTCACTCGCGCGTGCGCCGGCGCCTCTGGGGCCCGTGCGGCGGAACACCTGCCGGCAGCCGTCCCCACACCCCACAGGTAGACGGAAGGCGATCCCGTGGCCTCCTCGTATCCCCCTGCGCAGCTCTCCTCACCCGCACCGGCCGCCGTGGCCGACGAAGCGCGGCAGGAGGGGTTCGAGCTCCCGGCACACACCTCGTCCGTGGCCCGCGCCCGCGCCCAGCTGCGCAGTCACCTGCACCGCTGGGGGTTCCCCGAGGATCTCGGGCACACGGCGCAGCTGGTGATCTCCGAGTTCGTCACCAACGCCGTCCTGCACACCGACACCGGGCGCATAGGGTGCAGCATCCATCTGGACGGCAGCAGGCTGCGTATAGAGGTCACGGACGAGGGCACCCAGACCCGCGCCCCGCAGCCACGCAGCGCGGGCCCCGACGAGGTCAACGGCCGCGGCCTCCAGCTCGTGGGCGCCCTCGCCCAGCGATGGGGGGTCAAGGCCCGCGACACCCGGTGCGGTCGCGTCGTCTGGGCGGAACTGGGCACGACCGGCTGAGCGGTCGGCCGACGGCCGTGTGCCGTGGGCGGGACGGGAGGCGGGCGCGCCGCAACCGCCCCGGAACCTCCCGGTATGTTCCGCGCGGCGAGGCAATTTCCGCACGTAGCAGGCCGATTGGCGTGGTCCAGACCGCTCCCGGCGTGTCATGCTTCCCGCGAGGGCAGGCGCACGCGCTGGCAGAGTGCGCGATGCACGGGGATCACGTGGGGCACCGATGCGGGAAGAGCTGGCCGGGGCGGACGATCTCGGAGTGGACGCGGTCGACGTCACCGTTCCGAGCGTGTCCCGGATGTACGACCACTACCTGGGCGGCAAGGACAACTACGCCGTCGACCGCGAGGCCGTCGCGGCACTGGACCGGAAGGTGCCGGGCACCCGCGCGCTCGCGCTCGACAACCGCAGCTTCCTGCGGCGCGTCGTCCGCGTTCTGACGCGGGACTACGGGGTACGCCAGTTCATCGACCACGGCTCGGGCCTGCCCACCCAGGACAACGTCCACCAGGTCGCCCAACGGGAGGACGGTGGTGCCCGCGTCGTCTACGTCGACAACGACCCCATCGTCCTCGCCCACGGCCGCGCCCTGCTGGAGGAGAACGCCCGCACCGCGGTGATACGCGCTGACATGCGGGACACCGACGCGATATTCGACAGCCCCGAGGTGTGCCGCCTCATCGACCGGGGCGAACCCGTCGCGCTGCTCTTCGTGTCGGTGATGCACTGCCTGCCCGACTCCTCCGACCCGGCGGCCCTCGTGCGCCGCGTCATGGAGCGGGTGCCGTCCGGCAGCTTCATCGTGCTCAACCAACTCGTCAGCCACGACGCCGGGACCCGTGACGCGGTCACCGAGTTCATGTGCCGCAGCACGGGCGGCAGATGGGGCCGTGTCCGCGAACCCCACGAGGTCTCCGCCTACTTCGCCGGGCTCGGCCTCCTCGCCCCCGGCCTGGTCGAGATATCGCGGTGGCGCCCCGACTCCGACCTGTGCGGCCGACGGCGTGCCGAAGACGTATGGTTCGAGTTCGGGGGCGTGGCCCGCAAGCGGTGAGAGCGGCCTACCCGGTGATACGGCCGACTCGGCGAGAGAGCCGGGCGGTTCGGCCTACGGAGGAGAGCACGCTGATGAACGACGAGGCGACACGGCACGGCCGGTCCCATCCCCGCGCACTGCTCGCGGATTTCCATACGGCCATGCTGCACATGTCCGCCGACGAGTTGGCCGATCTCCACGCCCCGGACGCCGTGTACGAGTTCCCGCTGCTCGCCCCCGGGCGCCCGGAGCGGTACGAGGGGCGCGAGGAGATCCGCGAGGGCTTCGGCGCGGCGTGGGGTGCGGCGCTGGTGCGGGTCGAGGACATCGAGGACATCGTCGTCCACGAGACGGCTGACCCCGAGGTGATCGTCGCGGAGCAGCGGGCGCGCGCCCGTATCACCGCCACCGGCAAGCAGTTCGCCCTGCCGTTCCTGCTGGTGCTGCGCGCCGGCGGTGGCCAGATCGTGCATGTGCGCGACTATGCCGACGCCCTGCGCGGCGCCTACGAGACGGGCCGGCTCGAAGCCGTCGTCGCGGGACTGGCCGGATAGCCGGGCCGTGCGGCGCCGGTAGCGGGCCGCTCAGTACTCGCTGAGCAGCTTCTCCAGGAACGTCAGCGTCCTGGCCGGGGGATCGGCCATGGCGCTCAGGCGGTCCATCACCACCAGGTAGCCCTCCACCTCGTCGCGCTTCTCCAGGTAGAGGGAGCTGGTGAGCTGTTCCAGGTAGACGATGTCGGGCAGGTCGGGTTCGAGGAAGCGCAGGATGGTGACGGGCCCGCCGGCCGCGGCGAGGCCGCCCAGGCTGAACGGGGCGATCTGCAGCGTGACGTTGGGCCGCTGGGCCGCCTCGATCAGGTGCTCGATCTGGTCCCGCATCACCTGGCGGGAGCCCAACGGGCGGCGCAGCGCCGCCTCGTCCATCACGGCCCACAGCCGGGGCGCGTGCGGCTGGTCGAGTATGGCCTGCCGCTCCATGCGCAACTCGATGCGGCGCTCGCTGCGCCGCGCGTCGTCCCGGGGATGGCCGAGGCGGATGACCTCGCGCGCGTACGGACGGGTCTGCAACAGGCCGGGGACGAACTGCACCTCGTACATGCGGATGATCGAGGCGGCCTCCTCAAGCCCGATGAGCCGGTCGAACCACGGCGACATCACGTCGCTGTACTTCTGCCACCAGCCGGGAGAGCCGGCCTGGCGGGCGAGCGCGAGATACTCCTGACGCTCCTGGGGGTCCCACACCTCGTACAGCGTCAGCAGGTCGGCGACGTCGCGCTCCTTGCAGCCGACCCGGCCGAGCTCCAGACGGCTGATCTTGGCGTGCGAGCCGCGGATCGCCTCGCCGGCGTCCTCGCGTGAGATGCCCCGCTCCTCGCGCAGCCGCCGCAACTGGGTGCCCAGGACGATGCGCAGGATCGTCGGACCGCCTCTGGGGTGGTCGAGGATGCGTCCGGGCGACGCCTCGCGCCGCGGCTGTACTGCCATCGCGCCCGCCTTGCTTCCCTGAGTGACTGTCCGGACGCTCAGTGTCCCATTCCGCTCACCGGGCGTACAGCCATACCGGTCACGTGAGGCGGATTCGGCGGCTCGCGTGACCGCGCGGCACTCGTGTGCCGTGAGCGTGCCTGCGTGGCCTCCGACGCCAGGCGGTGCGCCGGTACGCACGTGAGCCGCCGCCGCACGTCCGTGTCGTGCGGCGGCGGCGCCGTGGGGTCTTGCGGTCGTGCTCTGCCGTGCTCTTCAGCTGTGGGCGCGGCGGGTCAGGCCTGGCTCTCCAGCAGGTCGTCGAAGTCGCCGTCCTTGGCGCCCTGGACGAAGGCCGCGATCTCGGCGGGGGTGTACACCAGGGCGGGGCCCGACGGAAAGCGGGAGTTGCGCACCGCGACGCCCTGGCCGTGCAGGGCGGCCACCTCCACGCAGTTGCCGTTCGGGTTGCTGCGGCGGCTCTTGCGCCACACCGCGCCTTCGATCCGGGTGGCCTCGATGCCGTTCTCGATCTGCATGTACGTCTCTCCCTAGTCACTTTCCCCCGTGGGCGGTTGCGACGTCTGGAAGCGTCTCACAGCCGAACGTGGTTGCATCTGTACTTGCAGATGTACTTGCAGAAGTAAGTACGGACCCGCCACAATGCCCGACGTACTCCACCCCCCTGAGCCTCTGGGGGTTCAACTCCGCGGCTCGACAACGGAGTTCACGATCTTCCGTTCGCCTACAGGAGCTCCAGTGACCACACCAGGCGCCCGACCCCCCGCCGCAGCGGACCCGGTGGAAGACGGTTCCGACGTGGACAACCCCCTCACGCGGCTGCTTCTGCTGCTGGAGATCGCCGACCGGCCCGACTGGCTCCGCGACCTCGCTGCCACCGGGCCGGCCGCACGCGCGCACGGCTGCCGGTAGCCCTCGCCTCACGCGCGCACGGCCGCGGGCAGCTCCCGTCTCACGCGCGCACGGCCGCGGGCAGCTCCCGTGCGCCGACGAACTCCAACCGCGATACCGCGCGGGTGAGCCCGACATAGAGCCGCTGGAGCCCGCGGGTCCCGCTCTCGGCGATCTCGGCCGGCTCCACCAGGACGACGTGGTCGTACTCCAGGCCCTTGGAGAGCTCGGCACCCACGACGGTGACCCGGGCCGCCGGCGCCTCCTGCCCCGGGACCGCGGACGGGATGCCCGCGGCGGCCAGGGCGTCCCGCAGCGCGGCCACCCGCGCCCCGTCGGCGATCACCCCGACCGAGCCCTCCCGCTCCAGCGCCGCCCGCACCCGCCCGGCCACTGCCGCCGGCACCCCGGCGGGCGAGGCCACCGGCACCCGCGTCAGCTCCCCGCCCGGGCGCAGCGACCGGGCGCCCGGCACCCGCACCCCGAGCGAGCCGAGCAGCCGGTTGGCGACCTCCACCAGTGCCTCGGGCACCCGGAAGCCGGTGGTCAGCGGCGTGACGAGGGCACCGGGCGCACCCAGGTGCGCCAACTGCGACTCCCAGTCGCGGGCGGCCCAGGCGGTGGTGCCCTGCGCCAGGTCACCCAGCACGGTCAGCGAGCCGAAGCGGCTGCGGCGCGCCAGCACGCGGCACTGCATGGGGGAGAGGTCCTGCGCCTCGTCCACCACCACGTGCCCGTAGCTCTCCTCGGGGTGCTCGATCAGCCCCGCCACCTCGTCGAGCAGCAGCAGATCGGCCTGCGACCAGCGCGCCGTGCGGGGCGTGCGCGGGCGGCGGCCCGCCCACGCCAGGGCACGCTGCTCGGCTGCGTCCAGCAGCCCCTCGCCCGCGGCCTCCAGCACACGGTCGTCGCCGAGCAGACCGGCGACGACCTCTTCGGCCCGCGCCCGGGGCCACACCGCGTCCAGGAAAGCGGTGAGTTCCCTCTTCCTGCCCATGCGGCGCAGCCACTCGCCCCCGGGCGGTCCTGCGCGGCGCTCGGCGAGATCGCGCAGCAGCGCCACGGTACGCGCCCGCACCCGTTCCCTGCCGACCTCGTAGGGCGGTCGCTGGGCCAACGTCTCCTCGACGATCGCGCGCAGTTCCTCCTCGTCGAGCCGCCACCGGTAGGAGCCGTCCGGAACCGCGAGCGGCCCGTCCGGCAACCGCACCCGTGCGTACAGAGCGCGGCGCAGCACGCTCGCCATGCGCGCGTCGTGCTTCAACTCCACGGCCTCTCGGGCGTCCTCGGCCGCCACCGCGCGCCCGGGCAGCAGATCCGCCACCGTGCACTGGCGTACGCCCCCCTCGCCGAGGGAGGGCAGCACGGCGGAGATGTAGTGCAGGAACGCGCGGTTGGGGCCGACGACGAGGAGTCCGCCGCGCTCGATCCGGCGCGGGTAGGTGTAGAGGAGATAGGCGGCGCGGTGGAGCCCGACGGCGGTCTTGCCGGTGCCGGGCGCGCCTTGGACGCACAGGGAGGTGCCGGGGCCCGAGCGGACCAGGTCGTCCTGCTCGGGCTGGAGGGTGGCGACGATGTCGCGCATCGGGCCGACGCGGGGACGTTCGATCTCCTCGGTGACGATGTCGCTGCTCAGTGCCGAGGCCGCACCGTCCCCGCCGCCTCCCGGGTCGGCGGCCAGCGGCTCGTCCTCCAGGCCCGTCAGGTCCCCGGCCGCCCCCGTGCCGCCCGGCGCCCAGCCGAACCGGCGGCGCGAGCCGACGCCCTGCGGGGCGCGGGCCGTCGCCTGGTAGAACGCACGCGAGACGGGCGCCCGCCAGTCCAGCACCAGCGGGGGTGCCGAGGGGTGCTCGCTGACCCGGCGGCGGCCGATGTAGTAGCGCTGGCCGCGGTGTTCGCCGGCCTCGTCGCCGCCCGCGCCCTCGCTGCTGAAGTCGAGCCGGCCGAAGAACGGCGGCCCGTCCGGCTCCTCCCGTACCTCCTTGGCGCGGCTGCGCAGGTACCGGCCGAGCGCCTCGGCGCTCGCCCCGTCTCCCGCGACGCCTTCCTCGGCCGCGTCACCCGAGTGGCGGCCGGTGACGACGCCCGCGCCCTGACGCACCCGCTCCCGGGTGGCGGCGTCCGTACGGTCGAGCGCGGCCCGGCAGGCGTCGGTGTAGGCACGCTCGGCTGCCAGCTCGGCGCCGAGAGCGGCGCCGAGAGCGGCGCCGCGGGTGGGGTCTTCCCCCGGCATGGGGACGCTCCTCTTCGTGGTGGGACGCCCGCGCCGCACGGTGCCGGGGCGCGGGCCTGGTGGTCAGGCGTACGGGGCCAGTCCGGCCCGCAGGAGCGCGAAGCCGTGGACGGCGTCCTCGCACGCCGTCGCCAGGCAGCTCTCCGCGCTCGCGCCGAGTGAGACGCGGCGCCAGTTCTCCAGCGCGAGGACGCGCTGCGTGGTGACGATCTGTCCGGCGGCCAGCCGGGCCGTCAGCGCCGCGCGGACACCGGCTGCGCCGTCGGCTGCCCCGGCCAGCCGCGCGGCCAGCGCCTCCTCGGAGCGCGCGGTGTAGGAGTGCAGCCGGGCCACCAGGCTCGGCGTGCCGTACAGCAGCCGGTGGAAGGTGAGCACGTCCGGGTCGTCGCACAGCCCGGTGACCGGGTCCCGGGCGTCGAGGCCGGCGAGGAAGTGGGCCTCCAGCGCGTCGAGTGGCGTGGTGCCCGCTGCGCGGGCGGCGACCACCCGCGCCGCCTCGTCCTCGTGGTCGGCGAAGCGGTGGAGGGCCATGTCCTCCTTGGCCGGGAAGTAGCGGAAGAGGGTCGGCTTGGAGACCTCGGCGGCGTCCGCGATCTCGGAGACGGAGACGGCGTCGAACCCCTTGGCCAGGAAGAGGGTCACGGCCGCGTCGGAGATCGCCTGGTAGGTGCGCTGCCGCTTGCGCTCGCGCAGCCCGGAGGGGGATTCGCTCATGGGGGGACCGTAACAGGAAACGTTACTGAGTTAAATAAGTGACCCGGTCTCCTGGGTGGAGGCGTCGATGGGCCGTGCGCGCGGGCCGGGGCCGGCCAGGGGTCCGSRGCCCTTTGCGGCAGCCGTGGCGCGCTGCTGTAGTGGAGCTGAGCCCACGCGCGGCACGCACGCGGCACGCACGCGGCGCGGCGTGGACCAGGCGGGGGCGGCCGGCAGTCAGGACAGG
>NZ_JASKYT010000479.1:0-4358 GCF_041028275.1 Streptomyces sp. PU-14G | reverse complement strand
CGCCTGCCCTGGCCCCTTCCCCTGCCCCTGGCCCGGCCGCGGAGCCGGGTGACGCGGGGCCGCGCGGCGAGACCGACACCCCTGACGACCCGGGAGCCGACGCCGCCTGGAGCGCCGAGTACGACCGCACCCGCGAGACGCTCACGTGGCTGCGTGACAAGCGGCGGGCCCACCGCGGGCAACGCAACCGCGACCTCGCCGTCACCGTCTACGGCCTGCTGCTGCTGGGCGTCGGCTACGGAAGCACCCTCGGCTACCGGTTCGCGCAACGCCTCGGGCACCTCGCCGCGCACGACGGCACCGTCGAGGCGATACGCCGCGCGCTGCCGGCCGTCCTGGTCCTGATGGCGTGCGGACTGGCAGTGCTCGCAGCCCGGGACGCGCTGTGGCGCGGGCCCGTCCTGGTGCCGCGCCCCGCCCTGTCCTGGCCGCTGGCCCAACCGGTGCGGCGGGACCGGGTACTGCGGCCCGCCTTCCGCCTGACGGCGGTCCTGATGACGGTCGGCGGGATGCTGTGCGCGGTGGGTGGGGCGGTGCTGTTGCGGCTGACCGGATCGGCCGCGCTGGGCCCCGCACTGGCGCTGTGCATGCCCGCCGGCGTGTGCCTGCCGCTGCTGGCCGCCGCGCTCGCGCTCCAGGTCGAACGCCGCGTGAGCTGGGCGCGCCGCGTCCGCACGCTCACGCCCTACGCGGTCCTGCTGCTGGTCGCGCTCGCCGGGCAGGCGGCCTGGGCGGCGGCCTCGGCCGGGCCGGCGGGTGGCGAACGCGCCCTGCTGCGCGTACTGGAGACGGCCGAGCTGTGGTCCGGCCCCTGGGGCTGGGCGGCACAGCCGATCCTGCACGCGTGCGCCGGGCACGCGCCGGGCTGGCCGGTGGCTGCCGTGCTGCTGGTCGCGGTCACGGCCGTCGCCACGTGGCACGCCGACCTGACCGCCGGGGAGATCCCCAGCCGGCGGCTGCGGGCCCGTGCCGCGACGGCGGCGACCGTGGCCTCCGTCCTGTGGTCGGTCGAGCTGCGTGCCGCCAAGCTCGCGGTCACCGAGGCGCTCGCCGACGGCGCTTCCGGCACCCGGCGGCGGCTGTCCGCGCCGCGCTCGCGCCGGCTCGCGGTCGTGTGGCGGGACGCCCTCGCGCTGCTGCGCGCCCCCGGGCGCCTCGTCGGTGCCGCCCTGTGGATCGCCGCCGGTGCCGGAGCGGCCTCCGTAGCGGTCGCGTGGGAAGGGGCCGCACGTCTCATCGCCTTGGCTGTGGCGCTGGCACTCGGCTGGTTCGGGGTGGGCAGGCTGGCCGAGACCGCACGGCTGGAGGCGGACGACCTGCGGCGCTCCTCCTGGTCCCCGTTCCGCTTCCGCACACTCATGTTCCAGCACGCGCTCGTGCCGGCGGCGCTCGGCGTGGTGCTCGCCGCACTCGCGGCTGTTCCGTTCGCCCTGCACGGCGGGGAACGCGCCTTGTTGCTGATGCCGCTGTGCGCCCCGCCGTTCGCCGTTGCCGCGGTGCTGGCGGCGGTACGCGGGCCGGTGCGGATGGAACTGATGTCGCTGGGACTGGTCACCCCCGCCGGGGACGCCAGCGCCTTCGTGTTCCTCTTCTGGTACGCGGCCCCCTTCCTGACGACCGTGGCCTCGCTGACCGCCGGGCTCGGCACGAGCGGCGCCCTGGACCCCGGGGCGCCGGCCGGGGCCCTCGTGCGGCCCGTGGTGACGGCGCTGACGCTCACAACCGGGCTGCTGTTCGCCACCGCGCGGCGGGTGAAAGCACTGCTGCGCCCCGCGGGTTGAGGGCGGGCCGCCCGCCGTCGCTCAGTCGCCCTTCGGCGCGGGCAGGATCTGGCGCAGCAGTCCGCGTGGATGGCCCCTGCGGCGCCACTCCCGCGGGTAGCCGACGGAGACCTCCTCGAAGCGGACGCCGTCGTGGTGGGTGGTGCGGGGGATGTGGAGGTGACCGTAGACAGCCGCCGCCACCGGATATCTGGTGTGCCAGTCCGCCGTCAGCTCCGTACCGCACCACTGTGCGAACTCCGGATACCACATGATGTTCGTCGGCTCCCGCAGCAGCGGCCAGTGGCTCGCCAGGACGAGCGGAGTGTCGGTGCCCAACGCGTCGAGCCGCTCACGGGTGACGGCCACCCTCTCCCTGCACCAGTCGTCGACCGCCGGATACGGGTCGGGATGCAGCAAGTACTCGTCCGTGCACACCACCCCGGTCTCGTGCGCGCGGGCGAGGGATTCCTCCTTCGTCCGGGTCCCGGGAGCTGTGAAGGTGTAGTCGTACAGCAGGAACAGCGGTGCGATCACGACGTCGCCCTCCGACCCCTGCCACCGCGCGTACGGGTCTTCGGGGGTCAACACGCCCAACGAACGGCACAGCTCCACCAGACGCTCGTACCGCGCCGCGCCGCGCAGCTGCAGCGGGTCGCCCTTCGGGGTCCACAGCTCGTGGTTGCCGGGCGTCCAGATGACGCGGGCGAACCGGTCCGCCAGCAGCCGCAGCGCCCATTCGATGTCCGCGAAGACCTCCGCGACATCCCCCGCGACGATCAGCCAGTCCTCGTCCGTGTACGGCCGCAGCGACTCGGTGACCGGCTTGTTGTCCGCCATCCCCACGTGCAGGTCGCTGACCGCGAGCAGACGTCCCCCGCCAGATGCCATCCGGTACCCCCTCGATCCCCCGCCGTCCCCTGTCGGCCACGACGATAGTCGTCGGCACCGACACGGCGCACGGGCACCCGCAACCCGGCCTCTCCCGCACAGCCCCGGCCCGGGCCCGATGGAAGTGCGGACGCCATCGCACCCGACCGCCTCCGTCCCCTGCCCTCCGGGACGGCGGCCTTCACCTTCGGGACGGCTCCCGAACGGCCCACCGGGCGGATCGGCGCGGGTGCGGCTGTCCCGGACGCGGTGGTGGCCGACCATGGAGGGAACGGGAGGCGGGAGCGTGAGCGGTAGCGGAAGCACTGCGGTCATCGCGCCGTCCATGTATGACGGGCTGGTTCACACGGGGTTGCCCTCTCTCGACTCCGCGGCATGTGCCGACAGCCGCTCCAGAGTGAGAATGGCGAGGTCGTCCTGCTGGTGCGGGTGAGTGTAGGCCCGTACGTCTGCGCGGAGGGCCTGCGCCAGGCCCAGAGCGGAGCCTTCGGGCCTCTGCGGAGTCTCACCCTCGGGGCGTGTCGCCTCGGCAGCCTTCGACTCCTCCACGAGGGTGGCGAGCCGCTCGGCCAGCGGATAGAACATCCCGTCCCCGTTCCGGGCCTCTGAGAGCCCGTCCGTGTACAGCAACAGCGTCGAGTCCGGTGGAAAACCGAAACCGTCCGCGACGCGCCCCTCACTGACCAGCGACGCCAGACCCAACGGCACACCCGTGTCGCCGAGCTCGACCTGGACGGGAGGGCAGCCATCCCGTACCAGGTAGGGCGGCAGATGACCGCAGTTGACGGCCTGCGCGGTCCCCTGATCCACCGGGTCCACGCATACGACCAGCGCCGTCACGAACCGCTCCGGCTCACCCGAGTGGCGGGCATAGGCGTTGTGCCGGACGACGGACATCTCCAACGCGTCCACCAGGCCGGCCAGCGTCGGCTCCCGGTGCGCCGCCTCGCGGAAACCCCCCAGCACGGCGAACGCCACCCCCACCGCCGACAGCCCCTTGCCCTGCACGTCACCGATCAGCACCCGAGTGCCGTAGCGGGTCGCGGCCACGTCGTAGATGTCGCCGCCGAAGAGCTTGTCCTCCTGCACCGGCTCGAAGATTCCGTCCACACGCACCTGCGACGTCAGCTCCGGGAGCGGATGCAAGATGTGCTGCTGGACGACGGCAGCCGTCGAGCGGAGACGCAACAGCTCGGTGTCCCGCGCGATACGCCAGCGGCTGCCGTAGGTCGCGAGCCCAGCGAAGACGAGCGTCAACGCCAACGTGATGCCGTCGTCCAAGTGGTAGCCGGGCGACCGTGCGATGGAAGCGGTCACCGCGGCCAGTGCCCACAAGGAGGCCACCTGCGTCTGCCGCACCGTTCCCAGGCTCGCTGCGATCGCCGGCAGGAAGATCAACAACCCGATCAGCCGGACCTCGGACCCGGCCGCCAGACTCAGACCGAGCACCAGCGCAGTCAAGGCCGCCAGCCACAGGACGAACACCCGCGTCGAGAGCGACTTCGGCCGCTGCTGCTCAACACCGCCTTGTGTGTGCAGTGCGGCCGGCCGAAGCCGGTCCACCACCTTGTGCTGCTGCTCCATGGCCCGTTCCTAGCGTGCGACGCTCCGGTTGCGAGGTCCGGCCCCCATCCTCACCCGGACCCGGCCCACCACCTGCCGCGACACCGCGCGTTAGGAGAGGGACGGGGGAACCGGGAACGGAGG
>NZ_JASKYT010000478.1:0-4552 GCF_041028275.1 Streptomyces sp. PU-14G | reverse complement strand
TCGGGGGTGTGCAGGCTCCGCAACAGGGCGTCGAGGTGGTCGACGACCCATGTCCAGCTCTCCTGTGAGTCGGGGGCGCTGTGGCTGAAGCCTCCGGACGCCTCCAGGCTGACGAAACCGTGGAAGACGCTGCCGAGCAGCCGGACGGCGTGCGTCTGGTCCGGTTCCGGCAGGTCGTAGCCGCGCAGGATCGCGCGTGTCATCTGGGCGTGTCTGCCTCCGGCGCTCGCGGCGGCGGTCTGGGGGTCGAGGGGGAACCGTGTGGCGGCGTATCGGCCGGGGTGTGCGCGGGCGTAGTCGCGGTAGGCGTTCGCGAAGGCCGCCAGAGCGTCTCTGCCCGCTCGCCCGGCCAGCGCGTCGGCGGCACGCTCGGCCAGTTCCTCCAGAGCGAGCAGGGCGATCCCTCTCTTGAGGTCGTGGGAGTTCTTCAGGTGCGAGTACAGGCTCGCGACCTTGACGTCGAACCGCCTGGCGAGCGCCGAGACGGTGACCTGGTCGAATCCGACCTCGTCCGCCAGCTCGGCTCCTGCCTGGATCAGCCGTCGCGCACTCAGTCCGGCTCGCGCCATACCCTCCACCACTACCTGAAACCCTTAAGAAATTGCCTAACCCTTTTAGGTAAATTACGGTACCACTCATGAAGCCGCTGACCGAACCAGAGATCCGTGCCGCATTCGTGAACTGCACCAAGGGCGCGGCGAAGCGTCTGGCGGTCCCCCGCGACCTCGCCGATCGCCCCTGGGGCGAGCTCGACTTCCTGGGCTGGCGGGACCCCCGGGCCCCCGACCGTGCGTACCTCGCCATCGAGCTCGACGGCCGCCCGCGAGCCGTCGCGCTGCGCAGCCCGGCTCCCGCCCCGTGGCAGGCGCGGCGCGGCATGTGCTCGATGTGCCTGACCCCGCACACCGGGGGCGTCTCTTTGATGGTCGCGCCGAAGGCGGGCAAAGCCGGGCAGCAGGGCAACTCGGTCGGTACCTACATATGCAGCGACCTGGAATGTTCGCTGTACGTGCGCGGTCGCAAGGACCCGGCGGGCGGCGCCCGGATACACGAGTCGCTCACCCTGGAGGAGAAGATCCAGCGGGTCGAGGAGAACGTCGCCGCGTTCCTCACCAAGGTGGTCTCGTGACTACGGACCGCCCGTCGCCGTCGCGTCCCCACCGTCCCGGACCGGGCCGATGACACGGTCACCTGAGTAGGCGTACTCAGGCAGCCGTTCCCGCGCACGGCTACCGTCTTTCTCCAGGAGGGTGCGGACTGCTTTTCCCAGAGGGGACGGACTGCGTCCTGGGGCGGGCAGGCGGGCGGCAGCAGCGGACAAGGGTGTCGGGTCCCGTGTCCGCAGCGGTCCGGCGTGTGGGTGGGCAGACTGGATGCTGGACGGGCACCATCCTGGTCGCATGGAGGGTCGTCGCACTCGCGGGGTGCGGGATGGGCGGCCCGCCGCTGTCATCGGACACCGCTCATGCGGGGACGCGGAGCCTCGAAACGGTCAACGACGAGACGAAGAAGGTGTCCAGCCAGGTATTCGACGTCATCGCGGTGCACGGTGAGGTGTCGAGAACGGGTCCCGGCGTCCGCACGTGCGAGGGCCGAGACAGAGACCGCTTTTTCACGGTGGTCCACACCTGGAGCGTCGCCGGACAGCGCAACGAGGAGCTGCGCGAGGCCATGACCCGCCTCACCGAGCGCCTCCCGGGTCGCGGATGGCAGATCCACGCGTACGGGCGCAACAGCAGCCACGCGAGGACCCTCGAACTGTCGGCGGAGCACCCCGGCAGGAAGTTCGCCCTGAACGTCGAGCTCTGGGACCAGCGGAAGGGAACCGGGGAAGGACCGCCGAAGCTGCTCGTGCATGTGGCGTCCGCCTGTCACGAGAGCCCCGAGGGGCAGGAGATCGAGCGGTTCTGACCGGCGAGCGTCCGCGGCGCCCTTCCGCCGGCGCCGCCCTCAGGCGAGCCGGCGATCTTGCGCGAGGCGCCGGCCGCCGCGACCTCGTTGCTCGGCATCGCGGCGGCGTCACGGGCCGTCCCGGCGCGTCAGGCTTCGGTGGCGACCCGGGGCGCGGCGCACGCACGGAGGCCCGCGGTCAGTTCGGCGTCGTTGAGGCCGCGCCCGATGAACACCGCGCGGCTGCGGCGCGGTTCGACGGCGCCCCATGGCGCTCCCCGGCGCAGTTCGTGGAGCCGGTGGACGCCCTGCAGTACGTAGCGGCACTCCTCACCGGCGAGGGCCACGATGCCCTTGAGCCGGTAGAGGTCCGCGCCGCGTTCGGCCGCCAGGTCCCCCAGCCAGTCCTCCA
Source organism: Streptomyces sp. PU-14G (assembly GCF_041028275.1). Classification (NCBI taxonomy): domain Bacteria; kingdom Bacillati; phylum Actinomycetota; class Actinomycetes; order Kitasatosporales; family Streptomycetaceae; genus Streptomyces; species Streptomyces sp. PU-14G. The sequence continues at coordinate 2,250 of NZ_JASKYT010000478.1, read as the reverse complement.
GCACCGCGCGGTCCAGCTCCGCGGGGACCTCCACGCTGACCGAGCCGATCCCGGGGTCGTGCCAGTGCCGGCCGTCGTCCTCGGTGAGCCAGCGTTGGTCGGCCTGGGCGGTGCGGTCGAGGTCGAAGGCGCCGACGCCGAGGACGGCGTCCAGGTCGACCTCGGAGTGGCAGGAGGTGACGAGTCCGGCGGTGGCGTTGATTCCGCGCAGACGCGCCAGGAGCGTGTCGAGCTCCGCCGTCTCCACCAGGTCGGTCTTGTTGACCACGACGCGGTCGGCGACGGCGATCTGGTCGGCCACCTGGCGGCCGGCGCCGGCGTGGTGCTCGCCCGCGTCCCAGGCGTCGAGGTGAGGGGTCACGTGCCCGGCGTCCACCAGGGTGACGACCGCGTCGAGCCGGAACCGGGAGGCGACCTCCTCGTCCACGAAGAACGTCTGGGCGATGGGGTTGGGGTCGGCCATACCGCTGGTCTCGATGAGGACGCGGTCGAGGTGTTCCCGCTCGCTCAGCCGGTTCAGGATGTCGATGAGGTCGGTGCGCGCGGTGCAGCACAGGCAGCAGCCGTTGGCCATCTCCACGATCTCCTCGTCCGTTTCCACGACGAGGTCGTTGTCGACCGGGATGTCACCGAACTCGTTCTCCACCACTGCGATGCGCTGCCCGTGCCGCGCGGTCAGGATGTGGTTGACGAGCGTGGTCTTGCCGGCTCCCAGGAAGCCGGTCAGCACGGTTACCGGGATCTTTGCATCTTCCCTGTCATGGTGTGTCATCGGCGCTCTCCCTGGAGGGGTGGGTGGGCGGTGGGGTGGCTGCGCGGTCGTGCGCGGAGCGGGAAGGCAGGTCGATGCCGGCCCGCCGCAGCAGTGCGTCGGCCCGCTCCTGTGCCTCCGCTGCGGCGGCTCGCTCGTCCACGTTCAGGCAGCGCCCGTCCCGGTGGACGATCCGGCCTCCGACGACGGTGGTGGTCACGTCCCCGGCGCGGGCCGCGTACACGAGAGTGCTCACGACGTCGTGCAGCGGTCGCAGGTGAGGCGCGGTCAGGTCGACGACGGCCAGGTCGGCGAGGCGGCCCGCGACGAGCGAGCCCGCGTCGACGCCCGCGTAGCGGGCGCCTTCCCTGGTGGCCATCGCCAGCGCCTCCCGGGCGGTGACGACCTGGGGGTCGAGGGTGTGCAGCCGCTGCGCGAGGACGGCCTGTTTCATGCACTCGAACATGTCCTGCCGGTGTCCGCAGCTGGGCCCGTCGGTGCCCAGCGCCATCAGGACGCCCGCGTCGCGCAGTTCGGGCAGCCTGAGGGTGCCCGAGGCCAGGTAACCGTTGGAGACGGGGTTGTGGGCCACTGCCGCACCCGCCGCGCCCGCCTGTGCGATCTCCTCGTCGTCCAGCCACACGGCGTGCGCCAGCGTGGCCCGTGCGTCGAGCAGCCCTTCCCTGGCGAGCCACTGAAGCGGGCGCACGCCATAGGCCTCCGTGTAGCCGCGCGGATCGGCACCGGATTCGCAGCAGTGGGTGTGCCAGCGGGTGCCCAGCTCGCGGGCCAGCCCCACGGAGGCGCGCACCAGTTCCTGGTCGACGTACGTGAGGTTGAGAGGCGCCGGCCACACCTCGATGCGTGAGCCCGGCGGGCGGGCGTGCACTGCCTGCCGAGTGAGGTCGAGTTCCTCCCGGGCGGAGTAGCGGAAGAGGGCTTCGGGCTGGCCGCGTCTGGCGGCCACCTCGGTGCGCTCACCGACGATGCCGCGGGCCACCGCGCCGCGCAGCCCGGCCTCTTCGAGGGTCCGGGCGACGGCGAGGGTGGTGTCGAGGTCGGTGGGCGCGTAGTGGTGGTCGACGACGGTGGTGATGCCGGCGCGCAGCGCCTCCGCGGCGGCGAGCCTGACGCCTGCCACGGCGTCCTGCCCGGTGACGGCGATCGAGTACGGCCACATGAAGTCGCACAGCCACGGCACGATGGACATGCCTTCGCCGAGCCCGCGCGCGAGCGCCTGGTAGAGGTGGGTGTGGCCGTCGACGAACCCCGGGATGACGGCCTGCCCCCGGCAGTCGAGGACGGTGCGCGCCCGCAGTGCGGACAGGTCGCCGGCCGGGCCGACGGCGGTGATCCGGTCGCCGGTGACGGCCACGGCGCCGGGGTCGTAAACGGTGTACCGCTCGTCGACGGTGACGACGACGCCGCCGGTCAGTAGCAGGTCGCAGCGGTCGGCGAGGGGCCCGGGCGCCTGCCGGGCCTCGGGCTCGGGGTGGGGA
>NZ_JASKYT010000477.1:0-4832 GCF_041028275.1 Streptomyces sp. PU-14G | reverse complement strand
CGGGGGCGGGCGTGCGTGCGCATACGCGGGCGTGCGGGTGGCGCGTGGTACAGCCTGCTGTACTCGGGGTTTCTCGTTGGCCGGATCGTGCGCGGACCGGGTCGTCCGTAGCGTCGACGCGTACTCGACGGCCCCCGAGCAAGGAGCATCTCCCGTGACCGATTCTTTCAGCGGCCTCGCGGGGCCCGGGACGCCGCGCCCCGAGCGGAGCGGCTCCGCCCGGCGCGGCGCCGGCCTGCACGCCGGCACCGGCCCTGCCGCACCGCCCCGCGCCGTCGCGCTCGGCGTCCCGTGCGGCGCCTGGTGGCGGTCATGAGGTACACGCGCGCGGGGGGCCGCGAGACGACCTTGAGGATCGCCGCCGCCGAGGGCCACCACGCCGCCGGGAGGGCACACCGCACGCCGGCTGTGCAGCTGGTCGAGGTCACCAAGACATATCCCGGAGACGTCCGGGCGCTCGACAGCGTTTCCCTCACGGTGGAGCGCGGGACGTTCCTCGCCGTGATGGGCCCTTCCGGCTCGGGCAAGAGCACGCTGATGCACTGCGCCGCCGGGCTCGACTCGCCGACCAGCGGGCGCGCCTTCGTCGACGGCACGGAGATCGGCGCGCTGGACGAGACCCGCCGCACCGAACTGCGCAGGCGCAGCGTCGGTTTCATCTTCCAGTCCTACAACCTGGTGCCGTCGCTCAGCGTCGAGGACAACATCATGCTGCCGCTGCGGCTGGCCGGCCAGACACCGGACAAGGGGTGGGTAGGCGAGCTGGTCGAGCGGGTCGGGATGGCCGGGCGGCTGTCTCACCGTCCGGCGGAGTTGTCCGGCGGGCAGCAGCAGCGGGCGGCCATCGCGCGCGCGTTGGCCGCCAGGCCCGCGGTCGTGTTCGCCGACGAGCCGACGGGTGCGCTGGATCTGCGTACCGGGCGCGAGGTACTCGCTCTGCTGCGCGACATGGTGGACGGGCTCGGTCAGACCGTCGTGATGGTCACCCACGACCCGGCCGCCGCCGCGCGGTCCGACCTGGCGAGTGTCATGGCCGACGGGCGGGTCGTGGACACGCTGGTGAGGCCCACGGCGGCCGAGTTGGCCACCTGCGTGACGCGGTTGGAGACGGAGTAGCGGATGCTGTACTTCGCCTGGCACATGGTGCGTCGCAGAATCGCCGCGCTGCTGGCCGTGACCTGCGCGACGCTGGGCGGGGCCGCCATGGTCACCGGCATCGGCGTCCTCGCCGAGTCCGGCTGGCGCTCCCACGCTCCGGTCGAGCGGCTCGCCCGGGCCGATGTCGTCGTTTCGGCGAGCCAGACCTACAGTCCTCCCCAGCCCGGCGTCCCGTCGATCTCCCTGCCGGAACGGGCCAGGGTGCCCGCCGCTCTCGCGGACCGGCTGGCGCGGCTGCCCGGTGTCGCGAGCGCGGTGGGCGACCGCAGCTTCCCCGCGGCCGTCGTCACCGGGCGCGGCGACGCGGTACCGGCCGACGATCCGGGCGCCAACGGGCACGGCTGGTCCTCGACCGGCCTGCTCGCCGCGCACGGCGTCACCGGTGCGGCGCCGGACGGGCCGCGGGACGTGGCGCTCGACGAGGCCACGGCCGCCGCCGCGGGCGCGAACCCCGGCGACCGGGTCAAGGTCGTCGCCGCAGGACGCTCCGGCAGCTACCGGGTGTCGGCCGTTCTCGAAGCGCCGGGCAGCGGCGTGTACTTCAGCGACGCCACGGCGCAGCGGCTGACCGGACACAGTGCGGCCTCGGGCGCCCGCGCCGCCGATGAGACCGCGCCGGACACCGGCCCCACCGGTCCGGCGGACGCGGGTTCCGCGTCCTCCGCTCGGACCGGTTCCGCCGGATCCGCGAGCGCGGGTTCCGGCTCTCCCGCGCCGGCCGTGGATCTGATCGCCGTACGCGCCGAACAGGGCGCGGGCGCCAAGGTCGCGGAAGCGGTGCGCGAGGCCGTACGGGGCACCGGTCTGACCGTGGCGACGGGAGCCGCCCGAGGCGACGCCGAGGCGCCGAGTACGGTGGCCGCCCGCTCCCTCCTGCCCACTCTTGCCGGGTCGCTGGCCGGTGTCACCCTGCTGGTCGTCGGGTTCATCGTCGGCGGGGCCCTGTCCGTGTCGATCCAGGCACAGCGGCGCGAACTCGCCCTGATGCGCGCCGTCGGAGCGACTCCACGGCAGATCCGCAGGCTCGCCACGGCGCAGGCCGCGCTCATCGCGGTCGCCGCCGCCCTGCCCGGAGCCGCGCTCGGTTACGTTCTCGCGGAACGGTTCAGGCGACTGCTGGTGTGGACCGGGATGCTCCCTGACGGGCTGCCCCTGACGTTCGGCCCGCTGCCCGCCGTCGCGGGCGTGCTGCTCCTGGTCGGCGTCGTGAGCGCGGCGGCCTGGTGCGCCGCCTGGCGTACGTCGCGCATGCCGGCGACGGAAGCGGTCGCCGAGTCGCGCAGCGAACCCCGTACCTCTGCTCCGGTGCGCGGGCGGATCGGTTCGGCGCTGATCGTCGCCGGGACGGGGGTCTCCGTCGTCCCGCTGCTGGTCAGGTCGCAGGCCGGGGCTGCGGCCACCGCCATGGCCGGCATCCTCGCGGCGATCGGTCTGGCGCTCGTCGGCCCGGCGCTGCTGCGCGGCGTCGGCCGCGCGCTGGCGAGGAAACTGCCGGCCCGGTCCTCGGCGCCGACCTGGCTGGCCGTGGCCAACAGCCACGGTTACGCGCAGCGCGCCGCCGCGGCCGTCTCCACCCTCGCGATGGCCGTGGTCTTCACTCTCACCTACGCCCTGACCCAGACCACCGTGCTGGCCGCCACCTCCGGGGACGTCCACGACGGCACCCGGGCCCAGTTCGCGGTGAGCGCGCCAGGTCTCGGAGGTGTCCCCGAGGGCCTGCTCGACGAGGTACGGGGCAGGCCGGGCGTCGAGGCCGCCGCCCCCGTGACCACGACCACCGCGCTGTGGTCGTACGAGATGCTGGGGGACACCGAGACGGAGAGCGCGCCGGCTCTCGTTCTCACTCCGCAGGCCTCCGGCGTGCTCGACCTGGACGTGCGCAGCGGCAGCCTGACCGGGCTGACCGGCAACACCGTCGCCGTCAGCGAGGACGTCGCCGAGTCCCGTGCCGCGCGGGTGGGCGGGAAGGTGAAGCTGCGCCTGGGTGACGGCGCCGCTGTCACCGCCCGCGTCGTGGCCACGTACGGGCGCGGCCTCGGCTTCGGCGATGTCGCCCTCTCCCGGGACCTGGCCGCGGGACACACCACCACGGGACTGGATCAGCAGGTCTTCGTCCGTACGGACGGCACCGACGCGGCCCAACGCGCCGTCGCGGACGTGGTCTCCTCCCGTCCCGGCCTCGCCCTGGACGAGGACCCCGGTACTCCCGCGCGGTCAGGTGTGGGTGGCGTCCCGCCCGAGCTGTGGATCAACATCGTGGTGCTCGCCGTGCTGTTGGGCTATCTCCTGCTCGGCATCGCCAACAAGCTGGTCGCCACCACCGTGGGGCGGCGCACCGAGTTGGCGACGCTCCAGCTGATCGGCGCCACGCCGTACCAGGCCCGGGCGATGATGCGGCGCGAGGCGGTCCTGATCGCGCTGACGGCGCTCGTCGCCGGTGTGCTGCTGTCCGTGGTGCCCCTCGCACTGCTGTCCGTCGGCTTTCTCCATCGCCCGTGGCCCGCGGGGCCGTTGTGGCTGCTGCCCGTACTGGCGGTCGTGGTCGCCGCCGTCACCTTCCTCACCGTCGAACTGCCCACCCGCCGGGCGCTGCGTACGCCACCCGCTCAGGCGCTCGCCCGCGCCTGACGGCTGCGGTGCCCGTCGGATGACACCTGCTCCGGGAGACCGCTCCGAAAGACCTGGGGCTTTAAGTCAGTCGATTGACTTATAGCGGAAGCCCGTGTTCACCTGGAGCGGTACGGTCCACCGCCCGGGGAGGCTCTGGAGTGACTGACCTGCAGGACACGGCACCGCCCGCCGCGCGCGTGCGCCGACGGCCCCGCCGCGCGGCGCACGCGCGCCCCTCACGCAGGCGGACGGTGACCCGGTGAGCGCCGCGCGGACCGGGCGGGCGGACCGCGCGACGGAGACCCGCGACGCGCTCATGACGGCGGCGGAACGGCTGTTCGCCGAGCACGGGTTGTCCGCCGTCTCCAGCCGCCAGATCGGCGAGGCCGCGGGACAGGGCAACGTGACGGCCGTCAGCTACCACTTCGGCAGCAAGCCCGGGCTCGTGCGCGCGATCATGACCCGGCACGGGGAGCGGGTCGACCAGCTTCGGCAGCGGTACGTGCGCGCGGCCGACGGCAGCCGCGACATCCGCGACTGGGTCGGCTGCCTCGTGCGCCCCGTACCGGAGTATCTGGGCTCACTCGGAGTCCCCTCCTGGCACGCCCGCTTCTCGGTGCTGGTCATGACCGATCCGATGCTCCGTGCACTCGTCACCGACGAGGCGCTCGTGCGGCCCTGCCTGGGGGAAGTCCTCGACAACCTCGGCCGCTGCCTGGCGGGGCTTCCCGAGCGGGTACGGGCCGAACGCGGAGACATGGCACGGCACCTGCTCGTCCACACCTGCGCGGAACGGGAGCGTGCGCTGGCCGAGGGCACCGGTGCGCCGCACACCTCCTGGCAACGCACGGCCGACGCGCTGACCGACGCGGTCGTGGGCCTGCTGACAGCGCCCGTCACCCACCCGGACGACACCATGGGGGAGGTCTGAGAATGCGGACCAGCGTGGCCGAGGACAGGTGCTGCGGCGCCGGTGAGCGCACCATGGCCGTGCCGGACGTCTTCGACCAGCGGGACGAGGACGCCATCGTGGTGCTCCTCACCCCCGAGCCGCACCCCGAGCC
>NZ_JASKYT010000476.1:0-4202 GCF_041028275.1 Streptomyces sp. PU-14G | reverse complement strand
TGCCGGCCGCGACCGACGAGACGTAGACGCGTTCGATGTCCGAACCGCTGGAGACCACCCCCTGCAAGCGTCCGTCGGCCAGCTCGACGAACGGGACCTTGGCCAGCTTGCGCGGCCGTGCGGGCGGGTATCACCCGCGCCGTGCTCGCCCGCGCGGGTGATACCGCCCGCGCCGTGCTCGCCCTCTCCCAGTCTGTCAACGCACCCTCTCCTTCACACCGGTTGGGCTTCCTCGCCACTGCGGCGGGGACACGAACGAACATATCCGCGACCACTGACAACGCCGGTGCCGACAACGGTGACGACGCCGGGCGGCCGTACGCCACGTCCGCACCGCGCGGGCCCCCGGGCGAGCGCGGTGCGGACGTGGCGTACGGCMCCCCCCCCCACATCGGAGTGACCCGCATGCGGAAGACGCACCTCTCACAGGCGGCCGGAGAAAGCCCCGCCGCACGGCCTGTTCGGTCCGCAAGGTGGCGCACGAAGGCCCCGGCCGTGGTGGCCGGGGCCTTCGCACTGGTCGTCGCCCTGCCGGGCACGGCACTCGCCGATCCGCCGCAGGCGCTGCCCGCGGACGCCGGTGAGAGAGAAAGGATGTTCCAGCCCGCCTACGACTACGACAAGGACGGCTGCTACGCCACGCCCGCCATCGGCCCGGACGGCACCCTCGCACCCGGTTTGAAGATCGGCGGCGACGTGAACGGCAACTGCCGTGACGCGACCGACCTGGCGAACACGAACAGCTATTCCCGGAGCAAGTGCGACAACGGCTGGTGCGCCCTCGTCTACGCCTCCTACTTCGAGAAGGACCAGGCGGCGTTGGGCGGCGGCAGCGCGGGCCACCGGCACGACTGGGAACACGTCGTGGTCTGGGTCCACCACGACCAGGTGGAGTACGTCTCGACCTCGAACCACGGAGGGTTCACCGTCCACACCAAGGACGCGCTGCCCTTCGAGGGGACGCATCCCAAGGTCGTCTACCACAAGGACGGCGTGAGCACGCACTGCCTCCGCGCCGCCAAGAACGACGGTGGTGACGAGCCGCCAGAGAACCACGAGGGCACCTGGCAGTATCCCGCGCTCGTCGGCTGGGACGGCTACGCCGCGGGGCTGCGCGAGAAGTTGACCCAGGCGGACTTCGGCAGCGCCACACTCGGCATCAGGGACGACACGTTCGCCGACCACCTCTCCGGCGCGAAGCCCGACGGCATCCCCTTCGATCCCCGGGCCTGAGGCGGCCCGCCCACCGCGAGGGGCCCGGCGGCGTGCGACGCCCACCGCGAGGGGCCCGGCGGCGTACTGCCCGGTGACGTACGACCCGCCGGCCGTCACCGGCTCAGTGGCCGCTGCCGTAGTGGCCGCCGAGCTGGTCGCGGTAGCGCGGGTCCCCCAGGTGCTTGTCCTTGTCGAACTCGGGAGCCGCCTTGATCTGCTCCTTGGAACGGGCGACCCGGATGGTGCGGTCGGTGTTGCTGATACTCAAAACGGTGCCCGCGGGGACGAGTACTTTCCGGCCGAGGATCCACGGGCCCGTGTCGACGACAAGGTAGGCGGAACCGACATCGCCGGAGTGTTCGTCGACCTTCCCGATGTGTCCGTCGCGGGCCTCCACGCGGTACCCCGTCAGATCGGCGTCCGGGGTGTGCCCTGCGGTCGGTGCGTAGTTCCACAGGTCATCGGTCACCAGGGCCTCCCAGCCGTCGACTGCGTGCTCGGATACGGCGCGCAGGGCGATGATGCCCCGCGCGCGCCTCGCGTCGCCGTGGCGGGTGCCCTCTCAGCCGGTCGCCACACCCGACCGGCGGTGCGGGCAGCCGTTGTCCGCGCCGTTCCCCGCCGCTCCCCGCCGGTGTCCGCGCCGTTCCCCGCCGGGACCGAACGGAAGCACCTCGGAGGGAGGCCCGAGGGAGTGCTCCCCTCAGCCTCACCTCTCGTACACGCCTCGCCCGCATACATACGGGCGAGAAGGGCACTTGGAAGCCCTACGAGCTGAGAGGACGCCATGACCCTCATGCACGAGCCGACCGGCCAGGCGGACTCCACGCGGCAGGCCGGCGTCGCGGGGGCCGCGCACGGCGAGGAGGAGCCGCCGGAGCTGGCGCGTGAGCGCGTCAACCGAAGATGGATCGAGACCCTGCAGGAGACCAGGGTCGCCCAGACCGGGGTGCAGATCCTGTTCGGCTTCCTTCTGAGCGTCGCGTTCACGCCGCTCTTCCGCGACTTGGACGTCTTCGACCGCGTCGTCTACACCGTCACGGTGGTGCTGGGCGCCTCGGCGACCGCCGCCCTGATCGCTCCCGTCTCCATCCACCGCTTCCTGTCCGGGCAGCGCATGAAGGACGACCTGGTCCACACCGCGAGCCGGCTCATGGTGTGCGGAATGGTGCTGCTCGCCCTCACCATCAGCGGGACGCTGCTGCTGATACTCCGCGTGGTCGTGCCGGGGCTGCTGGCCGAGATCCTGGTCGGCGCCGTCATGCTCTGGTTCGCGGTGTGCTGGTACGGGTTGCCGCTGTGGCTCCGCCGCCGCTCCGGCGGCCGGCGACGGCCGCCCGGGACCCGGTCCGGCCGGTCGCGAAGGCCCGGCCGCCCGAGGAGCTAAGGCCCGGCCGCCCGAGGAGCTGACGTGCGGACGGCTCACCCTCGACGCGGGGTCACGGAGTGACGACGACCTTCCCGTGCACGTGGCCCGCCTGGCTCAGCTCGAAGGCGTCGGCCAGCCGGGTGAGCGGAAAGGTCTCCGCCACCCTGACCGTCAGCTTGCCCGCGTCGGCCAGGTCGGCCAGTGCGCCCAGGTCGTTCCCGCTGGGGCGTACCCACATCCACTGACCGCCCGCCCGCGTCACCGTGTCGTCCGCGATGGAGGCGTGGCGGCCCCCTTCCGCGAGGACGGCCGAGGTGGTCTCAAGGACTCCGCCGACGAAGTCCGCGACGACCTCGACGCCCCTCGGGGCGAGCTCACGCACCCGTTCGGTCAGCCCCTCGCCGTAGGAGACGGGTTCGGCGCCCAGTGCGCGCAGCCGGTCGTGGTTGGCCGGGGAGGCGGTGCCGATGACGCGGGCACCGAGGGAGCGGGCCACCTGCACGCCGAGCGACCCCACCCCGCCGGCCGCGTTGTGGATCAGCACCGTCTCGCCCTCGCGCGTACCCAGACGGGTGAGCGTCTGGTACGCCGTCAGGCCGGCCAGCGGCAGCCCGGCGGCCTGCTCCCAGGAGAAGGCCGACGGCCGCCGCGCCAGGCACCGTACGGGCACGGTGACGAACTCTGCGAACGTCCCCCCGTGCACGTAGTCCTTGCGGGCGTAGGCGATCACCTCGTCACCGCGGGAGAACTCCGGCACATCGATCCCGGTCGCTTCCACGACGCCCGCGACGTCCCAGCCCGGGACGACGGGAAAGACCGTGTCCATGAGGTCCTTCAGCCCACCAGCCATGATCTTCCAGTCGACGGGGTTGACCGCCGCGCAGCGCACCCGGACGAGGACCTCTCCCGGGCCCACCTTGGGCCTCGGTTGCCGCGTCGCCGACAGCACCTCCGTGCCGCCGAACCTGTCGTACGTCATCGCCTGCATCGTCTCGCCGTCGAAGTCGCCGTGAGGCATGCGGTCGCACCCTTCCGTCGGTGATCTGTCCGGAGTCCGAAGAGTACGGGTATGCCCATGCCGCCGTCCGACACCGTGACGGTACTCACGGAAGGTCAGCCACAGCGGCGGTACGCACGGGCCGCCAGACCCTACGCTGGAACGATGAGCGCGGCCGGTTTCCCCGCGGCCACGGACGTGCCGGCCGAGCCGTGGCACCTGCGGGGCGAGATGTACCTCTCGCTGTGGAGCGTGCCGGTCAACGCGCTGCCCGCTTGGTCGTTGCCGCCGGGCGTGCGTCCGCTCGTCGCGAGGGGCCGCTGCGCAGTGGTGACCTTCTGGGTCGACTACTCCGCGGCTGGAGACCTCTCCTACCGGGAACTGCTGGTCGCTCTCGCCGTCCGGCACACCGGGCGCCGCGGACACCGTGAGGGCCCCCGTGCCGCCGGTGGCCCCGGGCGCCTCGGAGGGACCGCTGTGGCCGCCTGGGTGGACAGCGAGCGGGCCCTGGCGGGCGGGCGCGCGCTGTGGGGGATCCCGAAGGAGCCGGGCCGGTTCTCCTTCGAGCCGGCTGGCTCCTTGCACAGCGCGCGGGACGGGGGCCCACGCGGCAGGAGGGGC
>NZ_JASKYT010000475.1:0-4664 GCF_041028275.1 Streptomyces sp. PU-14G | reverse complement strand
CTGCTGGGCCGGTGGTCCCTGCTGGGCGGGTGATCCCTGTTGGGTGGGCGGTCCCTGCTGGGCCGGCGCTGCCGCTCCGGGCGCTGCCGGCGTGGTGCCGTCGTTGGTCGGCGCGGTGTGCTCCGCGGGTGCGGCATCGGACGGCGGGGGCGTGAACCAGCCCCGCGCGCCGCTGCCACCGGCGGACGCACCGTCGCTGCCCGACATGGTGGTCATGCTCGCCTCGCCTTGTACATCTACCGGATGTTGCGTGCCCATCCGCGTTCCGAAAGTTTCGGCAATCCGCCCCCTGTGAACATCGCGCGTGGAAACCTTCGCAGTTCTCCAGCACGATGCGGGAGGGACCCGACCATACCGTGAAGGCTTCGCTCCACAACCCCCGTTCGCGGTTCCGGCGCATTCCGCCATTCGGAACACCGAAGTGAATTACCGTGGCAGTGGAACCAGCCCGTACGCCTCGCGAAGATCACGTCCCGCATAGTGGTACGAAGCGAGGGAGCGCACGTGCTGATCGGCGTTTACCGCGACCGAGACGGGTACGGTGGCGAACAGTTCGGCGTCGGAGAGGGAGTCGCCGTAGGCCACGCAGTCGCGGGGCGCCACCCCGAATTGGGCACAGAGTTCCTGCGCGATCTTCACCTTCGAGGACGGAGAGAGAATCCCGGCGGGATCCACGGGCCGTGTGGGATACCTCGTACTTCCGTTCGGCATTGCGCGGGGAACCTCCGGCCACCGTGAACCGTGCGTAGCGTCGGCCCCCCAATCCCGTAGTCGCCGCACAAAAAAATCCGGGGAGAGGGAAATCACCGCGCAGTGCTCCCCGTTCGCCCTGATCTGTTCCCAGACCTCCCGGATGCCCGCCAGCCACGGGGCGCCCGCGAAGGCCGCCTCGACGATCTCGTCGGTCAGCTCCGCCCACAGCGCGCACGCCCGCGCGGCGAACTGCGGCGGAGTCAGCTCGCGCCGCGCGAAGGCGCCTTCCAGTGCGCGGATCTCGCGTTCGACGCCGAGCTGCTGCGCGATCTCGACGGCTGCCGCAGAGCCGTACAGCAGGGTGCCGTCGAGGTCGAAGAGGTGGAGTCGGGGGCGCCGTCGTCCCGGCGCCGGTCGCGCGCTCAGGTGCTCAGCCGGGTCCATACCCGCGATCGTACGAGTCCGCCCCCGGCGTGCCGCACGTGGAGGCGAGCCTTGCCGTACTCGGCCGCGAGTAGCCGCGGATACTCCCGCCGTCAGACGCCCGCCAAGGCCCGCCCGACACAGACTCGGCGGTATGCGGCGACTGACCCGACGTGCCCGCAGGGGTACCCTCGCTCTCCATGTCTGCGCCTCGGCCGGCTGGCTGGGCGTGACCGTGTGCCTGCTGGCGCTCGGCCTCACCGCGGCGCTCACCGGATCGGAGACGGTGGCGGAGGCCTCCTACCGTTCCATGAAGGTGTGCGGCGACTGGCTCGTCGGCCCGCTCGCCCTGCTCACCCTGGGCACCGGGGCCCTCCTCGGCCTGGGCACCCCGTGGGGGCTGGCGCGGCACTGGTGGGTGGGGGTCAAGTTCTGGCTCACCACCGCCGCCGCGCTGGCGAGCGTGCTGGCCTTCCGCGTACGGATCGACAGCACGGTGGCCGATGTGCTGGCGGGGCGGCCCGTCCTGCCGTACGAGCTGGTGATCCCGCCGGCCGTCTCCCTGAGCGCATACGTCTTCATGACGGTGATCTCCGTCCTCAAGCCGTGGGGGCCGACGGCGCGGGGGCGGCGCCACCGGGCTGCCGCCCCCGCGCGCCGCGCGGCGCCCTCAGTCCTGGCGGGAACCGGCGGAAGAGCGCGCCGAGACGGCTGAGCCTCCGGTGCCCGGCGTCTCGCCGGCAGGGCCGGTGCCCGTGGTGGAGCCGGCCCCTACCACCGAGGGCGCCGGCACCGACCGCGCGTCGCCGCCCGCGGCGGGCCCGCAAGTCGGCGCCACCTGCCGCGACGTTTCGCAACCGTCCCGCTCACCCCGAGCCTCCCGCTCATCCTGCTCGTTCTGCTCGTCCCGCTCGACTCGCTCGTCCCGTTCGCCCCGCTCGTCCCGTTCGCCCCGCTCGCTGCGGTCGCCGCCGCGGCTCGCACCGACTCGGTCGGCGCGGTCGCGCCGTTCCAGCAGGGCGGAGGTCGTCGCCAGTATCAGGGCGCCCACCGCCAGTCCGGCACCGGCCAGATTGGGCGAGGTGGGGCCGAAGCCCGCGTCGAGGACCAGGCCGCCGAGCCACGTCGCCAGCGCGTTGCCGAGGTTGAAAGCGCCGATGTTCATGGCCGAGGCCAGGGTGGGGGCACCCGCTGTCTGGTCGAGCACCCGCTTCTGCAACGGCGGCACGGTCGCGAACCCGAACGCGCCGACGAGGACGAGGGTGACGGCCGCGGCCACCTTGTCGTGCGCGGTGACGGTGAACAGCGCCAGCGTGCCGGCCAGCGCGATCAGCGCGGTGAACAGCATCGGCAGCAGGGCGCGGTCCGCGAACCGGCCGCCGACCAGATTCCCCGCCACCATGCCGACGCCGAAGAGGACGAGCAGCCAGGTGACCGAGGTGTCGGCGTACCCGGCGGCTTGCGTCATCATCGGCGCGATGTAGGTGAGGGCGGCGAAGACCCCGCCGAAACCGAGCACTGTCATCCCCATGGCGAGCAGCACCTGCGCGTTGCGGAAGGCGGCCAGCTCGCCACGGAGACGGCCGCGCGACCCGGCGGGTGTCGCACCGCGAGCCCCGGCCCCAGCGGAAGTACCGGAGCCGCCGGAACCGGCGGCATCCACGGGGGCGCCGGAACCGTCCCGCGGCACCAGCGCGGCGACGCCGGCCAGCCCCAGCACGCCGAGTCCCGCGACGGCCGCGAACGTGACCCGCCAGCCCGCCTGCTGCCCCAGCAGCGTGCCCAGGGGTACGCCGATGACGTTGGCCAGAGTCAGTCCGGTGAACATCAGCGAGATCGCCGCGGCCTTGCGGTGCGGGGCCACCAGGCCCGCCGCGACGATCGAGCCGATGCCGAAGAACGCGCCATGGGCGAGGGAGGCGATCACCCGCCCCGCGAGCATCGCGCCGAAGGTGGGCGCGAGTGCGGAGACGAGGTTGCCGAGGATGAACAGCCCCATCAGGAGCATCAGCATCCGTTTGCGCGAGGTGCGGGCGCCGAGGATCGCGAGGACGGGTGCGCCCAGCAGGACGCCGAGCGCGTAGCCGGAGGCCAGGTATCCGGCGGTGGGGATGGAGACCTCGTACTCGGCGGCGACCTCGGGCAGCAGGCCCATGATCACGAACTCGGTCGTCCCGATGCCGAAGGCGCCGACGGCGAGCGCCAGCAGGGCGAGAGGCATGAGCCAGCCTTCCATGCGTCAGACGGTTACATGCGCATACATTAATTGCACACGCTTTATAACCGCAACCGGCATTGTTGCGTGCGCATCGAGTGCAGGTGCATCGAGAGCAGGCGCGCCATGTCGCAGGCGCGTCAGGTGCAGGCGCATCAAGAGCAGGCGCGCCGCGAGCAGGCGCGCCGCGTGCAGGCACATCGGGTGCAGGCGCGCCATGCGCAGGCGCACCATGCGCAGGCGCACCATGGGCAGACGCACCATGGGCAGACGAGCTACTGACTACTTGCACACGCGGGCTTTTGCGGCATGGCCTACGCTGGGGGCGAGGAGAGGAGCCCCGATGTCCCGCGCGCCACACCGCCCCGACCCGGGCCCCGTACACGGCTGGTGCGCGCTCTCCGCGCTGCACGGCCGCATCGAGACACACATCGAGCGGGCCCTCCAGGCCGGACACGAGCTGAGCGTCCGCGAGTTCTCCCTGCTGAACGTCCTGAGCACACAGCACGACGGGGACGGCGGCCACTTCCGCATGCACCACCTGGCCGAAGCCGTCGTCCTGAGCCAGAGCGCGACCACCCGGCTCGTCACCCGGCTCGAAGACCGCGGTCTGCTGCGCCGCTACCTGTGCCCCGACGACCGGCGCGGCATCTACACGGACGTCACGGAAGAGGGCCACGCCCTCCTCGAAGCCGCCCGCCCCACCCACGACGCGGCGCTCGGACAAGCCCTCAGCTCCGCCGAGGAGCGGCCCGAACTCGCCCCCCTGGTCGCCGCCGTCCGCGAACTCGCTCCGGCACCGGCGTAACCGGGCGACCGGCGCCGCACGGGGCGTAAAGTGCGGAGGATGACCACCGCATCCACCGGTTCGGCCGCGCCCGCCGAGTCACCCACCGAGTCGCCCGACGCGGGGTTCACCGTGCGCAGGGCAACCGCCGAGGACCTTCCCGCGCTCGTCGCGATGCTCGCCGACGATCCTCTCGGGGCCGGCCGCGAGACGCCGGCCGACCTCGCCCCCTACCGCGCCGCGTTCCACCGCATCGACCCCGACCCGCAGCAGCACCTCGTCGTCGCCGAACGCGACGGTGAGGCGGTCGGCACGCTGCACCTGACCGTGATCCCCGGCCTGTCCCGCCGCGGGGCCTCGCGCGCGCTGATCGAGGCCGTACGCATCCACGCCGACGCGCGGGGCGAGGGGCTCGGCACCTGGCTCATCGAGTGGGCCATCGCCGAGGCACGTCGCCAGGGCTGTGTCCTGGTGCAGCTCACCTCCGACGCCACCCGCGTCGACGCGCACCGCTTCTACGAACGGCTCGGCTTCGAGGCCTCACAC
>NZ_JASKYT010000474.1:0-5390 GCF_041028275.1 Streptomyces sp. PU-14G | reverse complement strand
CTGATGTCCTCGGGTGACGGCTTCTCCTCGCCGGTGCCCCTCCCCTCCGCGCCCGGCGACGGTGTCGCCCCGGAACCGGCCCGCTTGCCGTCCTCGCCGCCCCCGTCGAGGACCCGCAACGCGACGAACGTCCCCGCCCCCGCGACGACCGCGAGGACGACACCGAGCGCGCCGAACAGCACGCCGCGCCCGCCCGAGCGCCGGGGCGCGACGGGCTCGCCGTACCCGGGATGCGGCGCCTGCGGCGCGTACGGGCCACCGCCGCGCTGGGCCCACTGGCCCGAGGGCGGTGTGCCCTGGAACGGCCCTGTGACGGTCATCATGCCGTGCATGCCGGGCACGCCGTTCTCCGGCGGACCACCGGGCGGCGCCGGCGCCGGCGGGCCCTGCCCCTGTGCTGGCGCGCCGCCGGTCGTCGACGCGTCGGCGGGGCCGGCGGCCCGCCCGCCGGCCCCGGCCGCGCCCGGCCCCGCGTCCGGGCCGGCCTCCGCGTCCTTCCCCGCCTCCACGGCCGCGCCCGATTCCGTGACCGAGCCCGATCCCGTAACCGGTACCGACACCGTGACCGAGCCCGACCCTGGCACGGAGCCCGATTCCGTGACGGAGCCCGATTCCATGACCGCATCCGACCCGGTGGCCGAGTCCGATCCGGTGACCGAGCCCGATCCCGTAACCCGGTCCGATCCCGTGGCCCGGCCCGACCCCGTAACCCGGTCCGACCCCGTGACGGAGCCCGATCCGGTGGCCGAGCCCGGGTCCGCGTCCGCCTTCGCGTCCGAGCCCGCGCCCGCGCCCGGCTTCGCGTCGGAACCCGCCGCCGACGCCGCCGAGTCCGACCCCGTGCCCGGCTGCGCGGCGGGGTCGGGGCCGCCTGCGGAGGGCGGCACCTCACAGGCGCCCGTGTCGCGGCCGGCGTCCCTGGCCGGTGCCGGCGGGGTCAGCGCCGGGGCCTCGGCGGCGCGGGCGGCGGCCACTCGCGCGCCAGGGGCCTCCATGTCGAGCAGTTGGGCCGCGTGGCGGCCGAGTTGGGCCACCAGGGTGGCCGGGAGCCAGGGTTCGGCGGTGTCGTGGCCACCGGCGCCCGGGCCCGGCTCGCCGTCCGGATCCGCGGTGCGCTCCAGGAGTTGGTCCGGTGTCGGGCGCTGGTCCGGCTCCTTGGCCAGGCACGCGGCCACCACCGCACGCAGCGGTTCCGGCACGCCTTCGAGGTCGGGCTCCTCCTGGGTGATGCGGTACATCTGGACGTGCCCGGCGACACCGGTGCCGCCGAACGGGGTGTGCCCTGTGGCGGCGAAGGCCAGCACCGAGCCGAGGGAGAAGATGTCGCTGGCCTCCGTCAGCCGGTCGCCGCGCACCTGTTCGGGGGACATGAAGCCGGGCGATCCCACGACGGCGCCGGTGCGGGTGAGGTGCGCGTCGGCGGTGACGGTCTCCAGCGCGCGGGCGATACCGAAGTCGATGACGCGGGGCCCGTCGATGGTGACCAGGATGTTGGAGGGCTTCACGTCGCGGTGGATCAGCCCGGCCTCGTGGACGGCGCCCAGGGCGCGGCAGAGGCGGTTGGCGAGAATGCGCAGGGTCCGCGCGGGCAGCGGCGTCGCGCGGCCCGCGACGGCCTCGGACAGCGTGATGCCCGGCAGGTAACCGGTGGCGACCCACGGCCTGTCGGCCCCCGTGTCCGCGTCCAGTACGGGCGCCGTCCACGCGCCGCCGACCCGGCGTGCCGCGCGGACCTCGTGCTCGAAGCGGTCCCGGAACTCCGCGTGCTCGGCGAGGTCACGCCGCACGAGCTTGACGGCGACGGTGCGCCCGAGCGGGGACTGGGCGAGGTAGACGCTGCCCATCCCGCCCTCACCGAGGAGACCCAGCAGGCGGTAGTCGCCGATGTGTTGAGGGTCATCCGCTCGCAAGGACCTCATGTTCTCTCCCCCCGGGCCCGTCGGCCGCCATGGCAGCCGTCTCCCCCGCCACACAACAGATGAAAGAGCGATCGTACGGCCTGTGGTCTGACGGCCCTCACGCGCGTGCCGGCCTGGCCGCGGCCCTCCCCGGTCGACGGGCGACCTCGCGAGTCAGCGCGACGTCCGACACCGTACGCCGCGCCGGACACGACGGGCTCAGCCAAGCCATCGGCCCCCGGCCCCCGACCCCCGGCCTCCGGCTGGACACCGCCGAGCGGGCAACGACCCGTCCGGCCGGGTTCGTGGACAATGCGGGGTGAGGAGGCGGCACCCCCGCCGCAACGCCGACGCTTCCGGAGGCCCGCATGTCGCTGATCGTGCCCGAGTTCGACGACACGGTCGTCGTCCGCGCCGCCGAGGCCGAGGTGCTGGGGCAGGCGCCGTCGGCCGTCACCCTGCTGGCCGACGCCGACCAGACCGGCGGCGCGCTCTCCACCCAGCGCGTCACCCTCTTCGACGGTGCGAACGGTGCCACGCCGCACCGGCACACCCGGTCCGCCGAGATGTTCTACGTGCTCGACGGCACCGCCCAGTTGCTGTCCGGCGACCAGGTCATGACCGCCGGGCGCGGGGACCTCGTCGTCGTGCCCCCGCACACGGCGCACGCGTTCGCCGCCGCACCCGGGCAGAACGCCGACCTTCTGATCGTCCTGGCCCCCGGTGTCGCGCGCTTCGACTACTTCCGGCACCTCACCCGCGTCGCCAAGGGCGAACTCCCCCCGGAGAGCCTGCTGGAGGTCCAGAACAGGTACGACAACCACTTCCTGCACAGCGCGGCGTGGGACAGCGCCCGCGGCTGAGGGCGTAGGGGCGGACGCCGGAGCGCGGCGTTCGCTTTGGCGGGTCAGTCGCCTTCCCGGCGGGCGGCGACTCCCTCCTGGACGGACGCCAGGAAGCGGCGTACGGCGGCCAGTTCGGCCTCCGACAGCCGCGCTGCCGCCTCGGCCACCTGCTCGTTCAGCGGGCCGAAGTACGTCTCACCCAGCGCGACCGCCCTCTCGTCCACCTCCAGCAGCACGCGCCGCCGGTCGCGCGGATCGCGGGTCCGGCGAACGTGGCCGAGGCGTTCGAGCCGGTCGACGAGTGAGGTCGTGCCCGCCGAGTTCAGGCCGAGCCGGGCGCCGAGGCTGCCGGGGGTGAGGGGCGTGCGGGCCCTGGCGGCATCCAGGAGGCAGACGAGAGCGCGCAGATCGGTGGGGTGGAGGCCGTTGCGGTGCGCGAACTTGGCGGCGGACACGTCGAGTTCGGCGGCGACGGCGCGCAACTGGTGCACGACGGCCAGGTCGGATGCGCTCGTGTCGGTGACGGTCACCCCTCCGACACTACCTCGCTCAGCGAGGGAAATCGGAGACGCCCGCGTGCGGCCGGGCGCGGCCCGCGGGGCCGCGCCCGGCCGCACTACTCACCCGGCGTGCCCGGTCCGACCGGCCGCCCGCGAGTCAGCCGCGGGTCGGGTGGACGACCCTCGCCGAGCCGCCGCCCCTGCGCTCCGTCTCGGCCGCCGCACGCCAGCGCCCGTCCCGAAGACGCTGCACGCCGGTGGCCGCACCGATCTCCGCCGTCTCCTCGAACGAGTGGCCCAGCTTCTCCAGTTGGCGCCGCACCTTGCTGTCCATCAGCGCGGGCTCGGCCTCCGTCTGCTCGGCGTTGCGCTGACTGGCGCGCGGCGCGGCGATCGCGTCGACCAGCGGCATGCCGCGGTCGAGGTGGTTGGTGAGCGTCTGCAGCACCGTGGTGATGATGGTCGCGCCGCCTGGCGATCCCAGCGCCAGTACCGGCTTGCCGTGCTTCAGCACGATCGTCGGCGACATCGAGGAGCGGGGCCGCTTGCCGGGACCCGGCAGGTTCGGGTCGTACACCCCGGGGGTGGCGGGTGTGAAGGAGAAGTCCGTCAGCTCGTTGTTCAGCAGGAAGCCGCGCCCCGGCACGGTGATGCCGCTGCCGCCGGTCTGCTCGATGGTCAGGGTGTAGGCCGCGACGTTGCCCCACTTGTCGGCGACCGTGAGGTGCGTGGTGTTCTCACCCTCGTACGTGGTGGGCGCCGCCTGGTCGGCGTCACCGCTCTCGCACGCGCGCGGGTGGCGCGGATCGCCCGGCGCGACCGGGCTGGTCAGCGCCTCGTCGTCGTCGATCAGGCACGCGCGGGAGTCCGCGAACTTCTGCGAGGTCAGCCCCTTGGTCGGCACGTCCTCCTGGGTGGGGTCGCCCACCCACCGGCCGCGGTCGGCGAACGCGATACGGCTCGCCTCCAGATACCGGTGCAGGTACTCCTTCTCGCTCAGGGAACCCAGGTCGCTCCGCTCCAGGATGTTCAGCGCCTCCGCGACGCTGGTGCCGCCCGAGGAGGACGGCGCCATCCCGTACACGTCCAGGCCCCGGTACGCGGTGCGGGTCGGCTTCTGCGACCGCGTCTCGTACGCCTTCAGGTCCTTCGTCCGCAGATCGCCAGGACGCACCTCGCGGTCCGCGCCCTCGGCCACCGGGGGCTTCCGCACGGTCTCCACGATGTCGCGCGCCAGCTTGCCGCGGTAGAGCGCCTTGGTGCCCTTGTGAGCCAGCAGGTCGTAGGTGCGGGCCAGGTCGCGGTTCTTCAGCGTCGAGCCGACCTTCGGCAACGCGCCGCCGGGCAGGAACAGTTCCGCCGTCGCCGGGAAGTCGCGGAAGCGGTCCTCGTTGTCGGCCGTCTGCGCGCGGAAGGTCTCATCGACGGTGAAGCCCTCGCGGGCCAGCCTGGTCGCCGGCTTCAGCACCTTCGCCAGTGACTTGGAGCCGTACGCGTCCAGGGCCTTCTCCCAGGTGGCCGCCGTGCCCGGCGTGCCGACGCTCAGGCCGCTCGTCACCGCCTCGTCGAAGGGGATGGCCTTGCCGTCCTCGGTGAACAGGTCCTTGCCGGCGCTCAGCGGAGCCTTCTCGCGGCCGTCGATGGTGTGCACCTTGCCGGAGTGCGCGTCGTAGTACACGAAGTACCCGCCGCCGCCGACCCCCGCCGAGTACGGCTCCGTCACACCGAGGGCCGCGGCGGTCGCCACCGCCGCGTCCGCGGCCGTGCCCCCGTGCTTGAGCACCTCGATGCCCGCCGCCGAGGCGTCCGCGTCGACGCTGGAGACGGCACCGCCGTAGCCCGTGGCGACGGGGCTTTTGGCGGGGGTGCCGGATTTGGCGCCGCCCGCCGCGTCCGCGCCGCCCGCCGGGCCGGGGGCCGCTCCCGTCAGGCCGGCCACCACGGCGGCGACCGCCAGCAGGCCGACCCCACGCCGGGCGGCCTTCGCCCTCGGGACGGCCTTCGTCCTCGGGGCGGCCTTCGCCCTCGGCCCGGCCACCGCTGACGCACGTCTCCGCCTCGGACCGCCGAACGCCCGCCTGGTGCCGCCGCCGGGCGTCCCGCCGTCGCGGCGGGAGGGGGAAGGGTCCTGGTGGTGGGGCGGAGAG
>NZ_JASKYT010000473.1:0-4659 GCF_041028275.1 Streptomyces sp. PU-14G | reverse complement strand
ACGAGGGGGTGGCCCTGGACGAGGGTGTGGCGGGGGCGTACGGGGCCGCAGCGGAGCCAGGCCTCGACCAGGTCGGTGTGGGCGCCGGCGAAGGCGAACTCGTCCAGGTCCCAGACCACGACGTCTCCGGGGGCGCCGGGTTCGAGGCGGCCCAGACCGTCCTCGCGGCCCAGGCAGGCGGCAGCGTCGACGGTGGCGGCGCGCAGGATGTCGCGGGCGGTGGCCGCCCCGGCGCCGCCGCGCTCCCGTGCGGCGGTCAGCGCCGTGCGCGCCTCCAGCCACAGCGAGGCGTGGTCGGTGGAGGCGGAACCGTCGCAGCCGAGGCCGACGGTGACGCCCGCGTCACGCAGCGCGGGCAGGCTCGCCGCCCCCGCGCCGAGCATCATCGTCGAGCCGGGGCAGTGGGCGACGCCGGTGCCCCAGCGTCCCAGCCGCTCCCTCTCCTCGGGTTCGGTGAAGATGAAGTGCGCGACCCAGGCCCGGTCGCTGCCCCAGCCCACGTGCTCGAACTGTTCGACGGGGCGGCGGCCGAAGGTCTTGTGGCAGTACTCCTCCTCGCCCAGGGACTCGGCCAGGTGCGTGTGCAGCCGTACGTCCAGCCGCTCGCCGAGACGGGCCGTCTCCACCATCAGGCGTTCGCTCACGGCGGCCTGTGTGGAAGGAGCCAGTGCGATGCGGAGCATCGAGCCCGGTGCCGGGTCGTGGTAGGTGCGCACGAGGCGTTCGCTGTCGGCCAGGATCTCCTCGACGCTTTCGGTGAGTCGCTCGGGGGCGGGACCGCCGTCCTTCTCGGACAGGTCCAGGGCGCCCCGTGCGGGATGGAAGCGCAGTCCCACGTCGCGGGCGGCGCGGATCTGGGCGTCGATGAGGCGGGGGCGCGGGTGCGCGTAGAGCATGTCCGTGGTCGTGGTGCAGCCGCCCAGAGCGAGCTCTGCCAGGCCGACCCAGGTGGAAACCTCGACGGCTTCCTCGTCCACCTCGGCCCAGAGGGGGTAGAGCGCCTTCAGCCAGTCGAACAGTTCGTAGCCGGTCGCGGGGGCGTAGGCGCGGGTGAGGTTCTGGAAGATGTGGTGGTGGGTGTTGATCAGCCCCGGGGTGACCAGTGCGCCGCGCGCGGACAGGGTGCGGGTCGCTTCGGGTTCGTCGCCCGGGCGTCCGGTGCCCGCCACCGAGCCGCCGCTGAGGGCGACCCAGCCGCCGGGGATCTCGTCCCCTGCCATGGTGACGACCGTTTCCGCGTCGCGGATGAGTGTGTCGGCCGGGAGGTTCACGGACAGCTCCTCGTCGGTTGTGCGTACAGGTGTGGATGCGTGCGCGGCCGGGCCGGGGGAACTCGCGGACGGTCGGGCCTGACGGCGCCGAGTGAGACGGAAGAGACGGGAAGAGAGGCGTCATGCACTGCTACGACTGTTCCAGGGAAGGCAACGAGAACGTGGCCGTCGCCGTCTGCGTCGACTGCGGCGCGGGTGTGTGCACGCGCCATCTGCACGATGAGCCGGAGCCGGTCCGCCGTTCCAGCGCGACCGGCCGGGTCTGGTCGCCGCACGACGCGCGCCGGATGGTCTGCCTCGTGTGTCACGAGTCGCTGCAGCAGAACCCAAGCTGACTCCCTCGCCCTGCCAACCACCGCCCCCTCCAGGGCCATCCACCGCCCCCCTCCAGGCCGGGGCGGTTCCAGGCCGGGACGGTGCGACTTCGGCCAGGCGCCTCGGCGCCCCAGTCAGGCGCCGAGGCCAAGCGCCGGGACTCAGCTCCGCACCGTCCGCGCCACCGCTGCCGCCCCCGCGGCAGCGGCCGCCGCCGTTCCGAGCGCGGCGAGCAGGCCGTGGTGGTGGGAGGCCCACAACTGGTAGCTGCGCTTGGTGGCCTCGTCGTCGAACTCGCCGTGCGCGCCGTAGTCGTGCTGCTGGTCGGCGGGTTTCCACAGGTTGTCGGGCTGGGAGGGGGCGCGCTCGTGGTCGGCCTGCTGCCCCTTGAAAGCGGTCTTGGCGAGGTAGCGGTCGAGCAGTCCGGGCGCGAACTTGTCGCCCAGCAGGGTGCCCACGGTGGAGCCGCCGACCCAGTACTCGCGGCGCCTCGGGTGGTCGGCCGCGTACAGGACGCCGCGCGCGGCGACCTCCGGCTGGTACACGGGGGCGACGGGGCGGGGGTTGTTCGGCAGCCGCGACTTGACCCAGGTGAACTGCGGGGTGTTGAGCCCGGGCAGCTGCACCATCGTCGCCTTGACGCCGCTCTTGGCGTGGAGCAGCTCGCAGCGCAGCGACTCGTGGAAGCCCTGGATGGCGTGTTTGGCCGCGCAGTAGGCCGCCTGCAGCGGGATGCCGCGGTAGGCCAGCGCGGAGCCGACCTGGACGATGGTCCCCGCGTCGCGGGGTTCCATGTGGCGCAGTGCGGCCAGTGTCCCGTGGACGAAGCCGAGGTAGGTGACCTCCGTCGCCCGGCGGAACTCCTCGGCGCGCACCTCGTTGACCGGCGCGAAGACGGTGGAGAACGCCACGTTCACCCACACCGAGATCGGCCCGAGTTCCCGTTCGATCCGCTCCGCTGCCGCGTCGACGGCGGTGTGGTCGCTGACGTCGACGTCCAGCGGGAGCGCCGTGCCGCCCGCGTCGCGTACGTCGTCGGCGGCGCGCGCCAGGCCTTCTTCGCCGCGGGCGATGAGGGCGACGCGGGCGCCGCCGACGACGTACGCSCTCGCCGTCGCCCTCCAGCGGGAGCGCCGTGCCGCCCGCGTCGCGTACGTCGTCGGCGGCGCGCGCCAGGCCTTCTTCGCCGCGGGCGATGAGGGCGACGCGGGCGCCGCGCCCCCCGAAGGCCCTCGCCGTCGCCCGGCCCACCCCGCCGCTGGCGCCGGTGACCACGACGACCTGGCCGTCTGCTCCCGCGGGACTCGACTGCGCTCGGCTCATCGGCACACCTTCCTCGTCTTCGCGTACGGTCCCGTCGCGCGGGCGCCGCCTCGTCCTGCCGTGCGGCGTCCTGCCGTGCGGCGGCTCACCGGGTACCCGCGAGGCGGCCTCGGTCACACGTGCCCGGGCTCTCAGGGGCCGAGGAGGGAGAAGAGGCCGCCGTCCGGGTCGCGTACCGTCGCGTAGCGGCCGTGGGAGGCGTGCTGGACGGGCGAGATCACCGTGCCGCCCGTCTTCTCGACGGCGGCCAGCGCGGCGTCGATGTCGGTGGCGCGGAAGTAGACGTCCCAGCGGGTGCGCCGCTGCGGGTCGGGTGCTGCCTCGACGCCGCCGCCGCGTAGCCCGGCGACGGTCTCACCGTCCACCAGGATGTGCACCTCGTCCTGCTGCTCCTCGTAGCTCACCCCGTGGCTGGGGTTCTTCGTCCAGTCGAGCACCTCGCCGTAGAAGAGCGCCGCGGCGAAGGCGTCGCTGGTGTGCAGTTGCAGCCAGGCCGGCGCGTGTCCCGCGCCCACCGCCCAGCCGCGCGGCAACTCGCCCTGCCACAGGCCGAACGCCGCGCCGTGGGGGTCCGCGGCCATTACGGCGCGGCCCTCGCCCACGCGCAGCGGGCCGACAGCGACCGTGGCGCCGCGTTCGCTGATGCGTTCGCATGCCAGGTCGGCGTTGTCGGCGGAGAAGAAGACGGTCCAGCGGACGGGCAGTTGCCAGGAGACGGCGGCTTCGTTGAACCCGGCCACCGGTGCGCCTTCCCTGGTGGCGGTGCGGAAGCCCGTGCCGAGGGAGCTGTCCACGAAGGACCACCCCAGTACGGCGCTGTAGAACTCCTCGGTGGCCCGCCGGTCGCGGACGGTGAGGCTGACCCAGCATGGCACTCCGGGTACGGAATCCATCACGACACCTCTAGCCTCCTGGGCGTTCCTTTCTCGCGTCTCGTCGTGTGTTTCTCTAGCGCTGTCCTGTGCGACTTTTTCCTGCCTCTCCGGGCTTCTGTTCCTGGCCTTCCGGATGCCTGCTTCGTTGCGGCTTCGTCCCTGCCTCGTCCTTGCTTAGTCCATGCCGCGTCCTCGCTTCGCGATTCCTGTGCGCCGTGGTGCCCCTCGTCCGCAGAGGTGAAACAAGGAGGGGAATGTACGTTTTTGTGAGTTTTGCTCTTTCTGCTGTCGGGTACTGGGCGGGATGCGCCGATTCCGCGGCAGCCGTCGCGGCCCCGGCCGGTCTTCACCCGCACTCGTCGAGCGCCGTCGCGCGCCCCTGGAGGAACCCGCCATGATGGCCCATCCCGACACCCTGCGAGAGCTGCTCAACCGCTACGAGACGCTCCGCGCCCGCCCCGGCCGTCCTCAGGAGCTGGACGACGTCTCGTACACGCTGTGCGTCTCGACGAACACCCGCGACATCCACGACGCGCTGCGCGCCGCACGCGAGCACATCGCCGGCGCCGCTCAGGCGGCCTGAGCGTCCGACGGCCGCGGCCTGCGCGCCCGCACCCGCGCCGACCCCGTCCGCGCCGATCCCGCCCGCGCCGACCCCGTTCGGGTGGGGCGCCACGTGGCCACCACGGCGCCGGCCAGCAGCAGCTCGGCGATGTCACCGCCGTAGTACATGAGTTCCGCGCCTCCCCGCACCTGTTCGACCGGTGCGGGGATGTCGATGAGGAAACCCCCGTACATCAGCTGGGACAGCACGGCGTGGCCGGCGATCGCCGCGCCCAGCAGCACCMGTCGCGCGGGCACCCGGGGGCGGGCGC
>NZ_JASKYT010000472.1:0-4460 GCF_041028275.1 Streptomyces sp. PU-14G | reverse complement strand
GTGTGGTCCGTCTGGGACACGGGGCGGTGGGTGTCCGGGGTGTAGTCCCACGTCGTCGTCTGGCCCTCGGCGCTGGTCTGTTCTGCCAGGCGGGTCCCGTCCCAGGTGAAGGTGACCTTCTCACCGGTCGGGCCCTGCTTGGCGATGCGGCGGCCCGCCGGGTCGTAGAGGTACGTCCACTCGTCACCGGTTGGGGTGGTGACGCCCGTGAGACGGTCCTCGGCACTCCACGCGTAGGTCCAGGTGCGTTTCTGGCCGTTGAGGAGGCGGATCGTCTTGGAGGTGCGGCGGCCCGCGGCGTCGTGTGTGTACGAGGTGCGCCCTGCGCGGTGGAGGAGGGTTCCCTCCACGGTGCGGTCGCCGGGGGCGGGGTGGTCGGGGCCGTGTGCCGTGGTGAGGTTGCCGGCCGCGTCGTAGGCGTAGGTCTCGCGCCAGCCGTGCGCCCGCACGGCTGTGACGCGTCCGACCGGGTTGAGGTCGTAGCGGCGCGTGCCGGAGGTGAGTTCGCGGATCTCTGTGAGGTAGCCGTCGGGGCCGGTAGGCGTAGTCGCGGTGCTGGAGCAGCGCGGTGGGGGTGCGGGTGGTCTGGGTGGTGAGTCTGTCGGCGCGGTCCCATTCCTGTCGCAGCACGAGGGAGCCGGTGCGGCGTTCGGTCTCGCGGCCGGCCGCGTCGTGCGTGAAGGAGAGGGTGCCGTGGTCGGTGGCCAGCTCCTGGGGGCGGCTCTCCGCGTCGTAGGTCCAGATGGAGGTGAGCCCTGAGGGGGTGGCGCGCCGCACGCACCGGCTCACCGAAGACGGGAGCAGCCAGTTTCAGCTCCGGTACCTGGATTCCCAGCACCTCGCCGCCCTTGGTCGCACCCGCCCCGTAGTCCGAGCTGGTGGTGTGGTTCACCCGTGTGTGAACGGGGCGTTCCGGAGCGGACATCGGCGCCTCCTACGACCACCCGGCGCGACGCGACGCGGTGCGGCGCGGCGAAGCCTCGAAACTGCGTACGGCGGAAGCTGAGTGTAGTCGGTTGGTAACTTCCCCTTGCACGCGTTTCTGCCGAGCGCTGCTCCGCTCGCGGCACCTACGTGAACAGCGCCCCGAAGAGGAAGCCCAGGCCGTTCAGGGCGAAGAGTGCGCCCATTCCGGCGAACAGCCACCATATTCCGCTGCTCTCGGCCGGGAGCGTCCAACGGCGGGGGTTCGCAGGGTCGTAGCGCACCTCGACGGGGGTGCCGACGGCCATCGTCCGCTCGCGGGTGCGGGCGATGTTCCACGTGGTTTCCATGGCACGTCCCTCGGCCGTGGTCCAGGTGACGATCGGGCGGTACGCGGTCATGTCCCCGTGCGTCCGCACGGTGAGCGTGGACCCTGGACCCGGCCCACTCATCTGGGTCGGTTTGAGGCCGCTCACCACCCCCTGTGCACGCGCGCCGCTTCGGACCAGACGGCGCGTCCGACGGATGTGGACGTACATCACCGTGCCGAGAACGAGCCCGACCGGGGTGAAGCTCAGCCCGAGTATCCAGAGGACGGAGGAGTCGGACATGAGACCTGCTCCGATCGGCGGCGGCGGACAGCGGCAGTGCGTGAGTGCGGCGAGGGTGGCCCGTGCCGCGCGGCTCGCGTCAGCGGAAGCCTACCGGCGGTGCCGTGAGCGGCTGCGGTGCCTCGGACTCCGTCCCGTACGTCCCTTGGGCATCCGCGACGCGGCGGGAACACTTCCGCGACCCCCCTCGTTAGGTTCGAGCCCGCCCACGTCGCTGTCCCGAGGAGCATCGTGTCCCAGACCACGCCCAGCGCCTCCACCACCTCCACCACCTCCACCACCCTTCCCCCGCTTCCGGATCCGCTCGCCCAGGCCGAGCGGTTGATCGAGCTGGGGGTGCACCGGATCGCCGGGTTGTCCGCCGACGAGATCCGTACCTTCGCCGCGGAGGCGGAGGGCCCCGCGGGCGAAGGCGGTGCCCTCCTCGCCGTTCATCCGGAGCGAGCCCCTGCCTCGGCCCTCGCACCGCTGCTTCGCCGCGAGGAGGAGCCGGACAAGCCGGGGTTCGTCGTCACCGACATGCCCGACGTGGACCTCTTCGCCCCGCTCGACACGGTCGCACTGCCCGACTCCCCGCTCTACCTCGTCACCGGACCCGACCGCGGTGACGAGATGGCGAACTGGAGCCCCAACGAGGCGCTGCCCGCACTCAGCGCGAAGGACCGCACCCCGTTGCTGCTCACGGAGGGCATCCACTGGGTCGTGCAGCAGCCTGCCGTCCTGGAGCGGAACCGCTGTTTCATGACCATCGGCTCCCGGCTGCGCAAAGCCGGCGGCGCGCTGGACGCCCGCACCCCGGCGCTCTGGATCAGCAACGGCACCGGGAGGGACGGTCGCGAGCGCCGCAACGCCCCCAAGGTCGGCTGGTGCTGGGCGGGCAACCGGCACACCTGGCTGGGCTTCGCCTCAGCGGCCGACCGCCGGTCCCCGGGCGCGTAGAGACGGCGAACACATGGTGATCGGCGGGCCGGGTGGGGCATACGACGCGTCCTGACCACCCGGCCCGGCCGCGCCCTTTCCGACTGAGCCCTTGACCCCCCTCCCGCACCCCGCATGTCTCACGCCGGTGCTCGGTCCGCCGCCATGCGATAGGCCGCCGAAATGCGATAGGCCGCCGCCATGCGACAGGCCGTCGCCATGCGATAGGCCGTCGCTATGCGACAAGTCGCCGTCATGCGACAACAGGCCTGGGCACCAGGCGGGCGCGGCGCCTGCCGCACCGGACGGCGGGCGGCGGCTCACTGGCTTCAGGCCAGGGCGGCTTCGAGACGCCGGGCATTTCTGGCACATTCCCGCCAGGCGATGTGCCTTACGGATTCTCCGAGGGGCCTGTTCAGAAGGCCACTTGAGCACGGAAAAAGCAACTTCGACAGGGCTTGCAGCGGGGGCTATCTTCTCCTGACATTCGGCGCCGCCCGCATCTCCCCCGCCCCACGTGCAGGCCACCGAATCGCGTCCACGCCCAGACAGCGAGAGCGTCAGGGACTTCCCCACCAGGCCTTTCGGCCAGGGAGAAACGCATGCCCCAGCTTGCTCTATACACGTTCGGCATCCTGAAATCGCCCCTCGCCGACCCCGCACCTCTTATGCGGGAGTTCCACGAAAGCGGTGAAGCCATCTACCGGGAGATCGGCCGGCATCCCCGATACCTCGCTCGCGCCGAAGCGGCAGATCGCAGCCTGGGCGCACGGACGGATTTCGAGGCGGACTGGGGTGAGTGGGGAGAGTTCGCTGTCCCGGCCTGGTACGGGAAAGGCCGTACCGCGGAAACCGTCGCCCTGGCCGCGACCCTCTCACTCTGGACCGACCTGCGCTCCGCCTTCGACGCCTTCTACACCGGCCCGCACCGCGCGGCGCTCACCAGGCGTTACGACTGGTTCGAGAAGACGGGGCACCCGGGTTACGTGTTCTGGTGGATCGCCGACGGCACGATACCCACCTGGCAGGACGGGGTGACCAGGCTGGAACACCTCCACGACCACGGCGCCGCGCCGTACGGCTTCACCTTCCACCACGCGTTCGATCCGGGCGGAACACCGACCGGACTCACAGACATCGCACCGAGGAACGACGTGTCCACGCCCGACTCGCCTACGGGCGGCTGACGCTGTCCGAGGGGCGAGACCAGCGAGCGCACAGGCAGAACGGGTTCAACAGGGACGCAGTGTCACCTGCGCCAGAACACATGGTGCGTCACGCCACTCGGGCTGGGCACGACGTCCAGGTGGAAGCGGTCGAGCAACTCGTCGGGCGACTCCCAAAACCGTACGCCGGCGCCGAGCTTCACCGGGGAGACCGCCACGTGGAGGGTGTCGACGAGGCCGGCGTCGAGGAACTCCCGGATGACGGTCGGCCCGCCGCCGAGCCGCACGTCCTTGCCCTGCGCCGCCTCCCGCGCTTGGGCGAGGACCGAGGCCGGGTCGCCGCCGACGAAGTGGAACGTGGTGTCGGACAGCGTGAACGATGGGCGGTCGTGGTGGGTCATGACGAACACCGGAGTGTGGAACGGAGGCTCGTCACCCCACCAGCCCTGCCACTCGTGGTCCTGCCAGGGGCCGCGCTGGGGCCCGAACTTGTTGCGCCCCATGATCTCGGCGCCGATGTTGCGGCCGTAGTCCCGCGTGAAGTAGTCGTCCAGGCCCCGGCTTCCCCCGGGGTCCGCACGGTTGGGCCAGCTCGCCGTGGCGCCGGCCCAGGCGAACAGCTCCTCGGGCTCGGCGTGCCCGAACGGCCGCTCCCTGCTCTGGGGCTCACCGGTGCCGAAACCGTCACTCGTGACGACGAAGTTCTGGACCCTCAGCAGTTGGCGCACGTCACTCCTCCTCGATAGGTGGTGACAGGTGGACCATCCGGGACGGCGGAACTCATCGCTGGGGCGAAACCGGCCGGGATCGTCGGCCCGGGCCAGCCCGGGGGCCCCGGGGG
>NZ_JASKYT010000471.1:0-4488 GCF_041028275.1 Streptomyces sp. PU-14G | reverse complement strand
CGTCGATGGCGGCCSATCTGTGCTGTCCTCACGTTGCTCGGCGGTCACTGCGGCTCACTGTCTCCTCTTCGCTCCGCCCGAAGTGTGCGGGGCGTGTGAAGAGAGTTGCCGGGCAATGTACGGCATCCGCACGGGGGTGGATGTGTCCGCTCGGGAATTGTCCGGATAGCGTGCACCCATGGTTGCCATCAACCCGACCGACGACAGCCCGGACGGACGGCTGCACGAACCGGAGAGCGAGCCCGCGCGGGCGACGGAGCGTGACCGGATGTCAGAGCAGGTGCCCGAGCAGACCGCCGGGGTGCGGCCGCAGGATCCCGCCCGCCTGACGGCGTGGGTGCGCGGCGAGGTGCAGGGTGTCGGTTTCCGCTGGTTCACCCGCGCGGCGGCACTGCGCATCGGGCGGCTCGTCGGCTTCGCCCTCAACCTGGGCGACGGGCGGGTCCAGATCGTGGCGGAGGGGACCCGGGCCGACTGCGAGCAGCTGCTGGAGTGGCTGCGCGGTGGGGACACGCCCGGACACGTGGACGGTGTCACCGAGATCTGGGACACACCACGCGGGGGCTACCGCGGCTTCGCGATCCGGTGATCCACAACGGTTGCCATTCGCGCTGTGGCGTGCAAAGCTGCCGCAACGAGTCAGCGCGGTGGATCTTCCTCCCAGCCCCCGAGGGCAGCCTGCTCCGGCGCCGGACGCCGTCGAGTCGAGGCACACCCGGGGGCGGCACGTGTGATCGTGTTGACCGTCAAACCTTTTGGTGAGACCCTGGAATCCCCGCGCACCTGAGCTGTTTGATCGAAGATTCTTCAGCAAAAGTCCAGAGCAGACCCTCAACGGTGCGATTCCCTCACGACCCACCAGACTCACGGTCGGTCACTCAGTGTGGAGGACCATCCATCATGGCAAAGGCGCTTCTCGGTCACGTCGGCGGCTCCGACCCCCGAGTGCTCGCCGAGATGCGACGGCTGCAGCAGCGTGTCCAGGACCTCGAATCCGAACTTGTACGGATGCAGGCCGAGAACGACGCTCTGTCCGCCGCCGCTCGGCATGACTCGGTGTTCGAAGACATCGACGTGACGACGGCCGAGCCCGCGCTCACCTGATCCAGCCCGCCGGGCAGGACAGGCCGAGCAGGACGGCCGCGCTCGAAAATCTGTAAGGGACGCTTCGGCGTCCCTTTGTTTTTCCCGTGGCTGTCGGCGTGCCTGCTGGATGGTGCCGCTCGCCGCCCCGCGGTTCCAGTGCGGCGGCCTCGCGACCCGTGCGGTCCTGATGCCGAGTGGCGGTCTCGATGCGTTTCGTTACGTCTGGTGTGCCCTGACGCCTCCACGGCGAAACCCGGCGGCGCGACCCGACGCCGGAACCTTCCCGCCCCCTTCGGTGCGGTGGGCGCGACATCCCCGTACCAACCTCGGTAGGGTCCGGACGCGTGCACCTCAAGAGCCTGACACTGCGGGGATTCAAGTCCTTCGCCTCCGCCACGACGCTGCGCTTCGAGCCCGGCATCACCTGCGTCGTCGGCCCCAACGGCTCCGGCAAGTCCAACGTCGTCGACGCCCTGTCATGGGTGATGGGCGAACAGGGCGCCAAGTCGCTGCGCGGCGGCAAGATGGAGGACGTCATCTTCGCCGGGACCACGGGACGCCCGCCGCTGGGCCGGGCCGAGGTCTCCCTGACGATCGACAACGCCGACGGCGCACTTCCCATCGAGTACGCCGAGGTCACCATCACGCGGATCATGTTCCGCAACGGCGGCAGCGAGTACCAGATCAACGGCGACACCTGCCGGCTGCTCGACATCCAGGAACTGCTCTCCGACTCCGGCATCGGGCGCGAGATGCACGTCATCGTCGGCCAGGGCCAGCTCGACGGCGTCCTGCACGCCGACCCGACCGGGCGCCGGGCCTTCATCGAGGAGGCGGCCGGTGTCCTCAAGCACCGCAAGCGCAAGGAGAAGGCGCTGCGGAAACTGGACGCCATGCAGGCCAACCTGGCCCGCGTCCAGGACCTCACCGACGAGCTGCGCCGCCAGCTCAAGCCGCTCGGCCGGCAGGCCGCCGCGGCCCGCAAGGCGCAGGTCATCCAGGCCGAGTTGCGCGACGCCCGGCTCCGCCTGCTGGCCGACGATCTCGTCTCGCTGCGGGAGGCGCTGCGTACCGAGGTCGCCGACGAGGCGGAGCTCAAGCAGCGCAAGCAGGCCGCGGAGGCCCAGCTGAAGGAGGCCCTGCGCCGGGAAGCCGACCTCGAACAGCAGGTCCGCACCCTGACTCCCCGCCTGGAGCGCGCCCAGCAGACCTGGTACGCGCTCTCCCAACTGGCCGAACGCGTCCGGGGCACCATCGGCCTGGCCGATCAGCGCGTCCAGCACGCGGCTGCCCCCCAGCCCGAGGAGCGCAGGGGGCGCGACCCGGAGGAGATGGAGCGGGAGGCGGCCCGCGTCCGCGAGCAGGAGGCGGAACTGGAGGCCGCGCTGGAGGCCGCGACGACGGCGCTGGACGAGACCGTCACCCACCGCGCCGAACTGGAGCGGCGGCTGGCCGACGAGGAGCGCCGGTTGCGTGACGAGGCCAGGGCGCTGGCCGACCGGCGCGAAGGTCTCGAACGCCTGCGCGGCAAAACGAGCACGGCGCGCAGCCGCGTGGCCTCGGCGCAGGCCGAGATCGACCGTCTCGCCACCTCCCGAGACGAGGCCCTCCGGCGCGCCGAGGCGGCCCAGGAGGAGTACGAGGCACTGCGCGGCGAGGTGGCCGGGCTCGACCAGGGCGACGAGGAGCTGGCCGAACGCCACGAGAGGGCCAAGCGTGAACTGGCCGAGGCGGAAGCGTCCTTCAACGCCGCACGGGAGGCCCTGACCGAGGCCGAGCGGGAACGCGCCGCCGTCTCCGCGCGCCACGACACCCTGGCCCTCAACCTCCGCCGCAAGGACGGTACGGCCGCCCTGCTCGCCGCCAAGGACCGCCTCGCAGGACTGCTCGGCCCGGCGGCCGAGCTGCTGACCGTGACCCCGGGCCACGAGCTGCCGATAGCGGCGGCGTTGGGCTCGGCCGCCGACGCCGTCGCGGTGACGGACGTGCGCACGGCAGCCGAGGCGCTGCGTCTGCTGCGGAAGGAGGACGGCGGCCGGGCCTCCCTGATCGTGGCCAACGAGGAGTGGGGGCGGGCGGACGCGGCGCCGCCCGTACCCGGCAACGGCACCGCGCCCTCATCCGGCAACGGCACCGCGCCCTCCCGTGCCACTGCCGCGTCAGCGCTGGTGGCCGCACCGCAGCAACTCCGTCCCGCCGTCGAACACCTGCTCGCTCACACCGTCGTCGTCGACACCCTGGAGACGGCCGAGGAAGTCGTCAGGGCGCACCCCGAACTCACGGCGGTCACCGCCGAAGGCGACATCCTGGCCGCCCATCGCGCCGGCGGCGGCTCGGAGGGAGCGCCCTCCCTGCTGGAGGCGCAGGCGGCGGTGGACGAGGCGGCGTCCCGCCTCACCGAGCTGGAGACCCACTGCGAGCGCCTCAAGGAAGAACAGGCCGAGGCCAAGGAGGCCCGCCGTACGAGGGCCGCGGCCCTCGACGACCTCGCCGCCCGTAGGTCCTCGGCGGAGCGCGAGAAGTCCCGTGTCGCGGGGCGGGTGGGCACGCTGGCAGGACAGGCGCGCGCCGCGCAGGGCGAGGCGGAACGGGCCGGGGCGGCGGTCGCCAAGGGCGAGGAGGCGCTGGCGCGGGCGGAGCAGGAGGCCGAGGAGCTGGCCGCACGGCTCGCCGTCGCGGAGGAGGCCCACGAGGCCGAGGCTTCGGACGACCCGGACACCTCCGTGCGGGACCGGCTCGCGGCCGACGGTGCCAACGCCCGCCAGACGGAGATGGAGGCCCGGCTCCAGGTCCGCACGCACGAGGAGCGGGTCAAGGCGCTCGCGGGCCGCGCGGACTCCCTCGACCGGGGCGCCCGCGCCGAGCGTGAGGCCAGGGCGCGTGCGCAGGAGCGCAGGGAGCGGTTGCGCCACGAGGCCGAGGTGGCCGAGGCCGTCGCCGACGGTGCCCGGCAGCTGCTCGCGCACGTCGAGGCCTCGCTGGAGCGGGCGCGCGAGGAACGGGAGGGCGTCGAGCGGGCCAAGGCCGAACGCGAGCAGGCTCTGGGGGAGGAGCGCAGCCAGGGCCGCGGCCTCAAGGACGAGCTGGACAAGCTGACGGACTCGGTGCACAAGGGCGAGGTCCTCGGCGCCGAGAAGCGCATGCGCATCGAGCAGTTGGAGAAGAAGGCCCTGGAGGAACTGGGCGTCGAGCCGGAGGGCCTGGTGCGCGACTACGGCCCCGACCAGCTGGTGCCGCCCGCCTCACCCGCCGGGGACAGCGAGACCGCCGGGGACAGCGAGGCCGCCGGGGACAGCGAGACCGGCGGGGGCAGTGAGGCCGCCGGAGACAGCGAGCCCAGCGGGGACAGTGAGACCGGCGGGGACAGCGAGGCCGGGGGCGGCGCCGGGAGCGCCGGGAAGG
>NZ_JASKYT010000470.1:0-4741 GCF_041028275.1 Streptomyces sp. PU-14G | reverse complement strand
CGGTGCGGGGGAGTCCGCGGCGGACGGGGACGACGGGCCGGGGTCGGGAGCGGGGGCGCCGGCCCGCTGCGTGGCCTGGGCCAGCTCGTGCCGTACGCCGTCGTCGGTGAGCGGGTCGGGGCGGCTGTACTGGCCGCCGGGGTCGGCGTGCGAGAACGACCACGCCCCGAGCAGGAAGGCGGCGGCGACCGCGCACAGCCACCCGGCCGCGGCGAGGCGGCGGCGGCGCCTCTCGCTCCGGGTGTCGGTGGCCGTTCGGGTCAAGGTCCTGGGCCGCTGCTGTTCGTCGTCCGCCTGGTCGTTCACCCTCGCAGTCTGCCGTTCCCTTTCCTAACGCCGCGTTAAGGAATGGACAATCCGGCTCGGGGCCAGTACAAGCCGTACGGGCACCGGCACCCGCCGGGGCCGTCCCGATCCCGGTGGCTAATGTTCGTGTATGGCGCATCTACTTGTCGTCGAGGACGACCCCCAGCTCCGTGCGGCCCTGGTGAGGGCGTTGCGTGACCGCGGGCACGCCGTCGCCACGGCCTCCTTGGGCATGGCCGGGCTCGACGCGGCCGTCACGCACCGGCCCGACCTGGTCGTGCTGGACCTGGGGCTGCCGGACGTCGACGGCGGTCAGGTCCTGCGGATGCTGCGCTCCGTCAGCGACGTGCCCGTCATCGTCGCCACGGCGCGTGACGACGAACCGGAGATCGTCGCGGCGCTGGAGGACGGCGCCGACGACTACCTCGTCAAACCGTTCGGCTCCGGGCAGTTGGACGCCCGCATCAAGGCCGTGCTGCGGCGGCTCGGCAGCGGCGACCCCGACGAGCCCGAGCCGCCCGTACAGGTCGGCGGGCTGCGGGTCGCCCCCTCCGCCCGCGAGGTGACGCTGGACGGCGAACCGCTGGAACTCACCCCCCGCGAGTTCGACCTGCTGTGCTACCTGGCACGGCGGCAGGGCCAGGTGATATCCCGGCGCGAGCTACTGGCCGAGGTGTGGCAGCAGCCACTGGGCGGAGCCGACAAGACGGTGGACGTCCACCTC
The DNA here is from genome assembly GCF_041028275.1 of Streptomyces sp. PU-14G. NCBI lineage: Bacteria > Bacillati > Actinomycetota > Actinomycetes > Kitasatosporales > Streptomycetaceae > Streptomyces > Streptomyces sp. PU-14G. The sequence continues at coordinate 3,711 of NZ_JASKYT010000470.1, read as the reverse complement.
TCCTGGCTCCGCAGGAAACTGGGGGAGACCGCCCACAGCCCCCGCTACCTGCACACCGTGCGGACGGTGGGCGTCAAACTCGCCGCACCCGACGCCGCCGCCACACCGGACAGCACCGCCATACCCGACGGCACCGCGGCCCCGGACGGCGCCGGGGACGACGGCTGATGCGCCGGCAACTCCTCGCCCTCATCGGCACCACCACGGCCGTCGTCCTCGCCGTCCTGCTCGTCCCCCTCGCCCTGCTCGTCCGCAGCCACGCCGAGGACCGGGCCATGACGGACGCGACCGAGCGGGCGCAGTCCGTGGCCGCGGTGGTCGGGGGCTCGCTGGGCCGAGGCGGCCACGGCGGTCGCGAGGTCGTCGCCGGGGTACTCGACGGGCTCAACGGCAAGGAACAGCCGCGCACCTCCGTGGTCCTCGCGGACGACACGGTGCTCGGGCCACGGCCCGTCGGGGTCAGCGACGACGCGCTGGCCCTCGCCCGGCACGGCCGCGCCTTCACCTACGCGCCCGGGCAGGCGCGCGGCGGCGGCCGGGTCGTGCTGGTCCCGGTGCTCGGCGCCCAGGGCGGGGCCGGCGGGGCGGCATCCGGGTCGGGCAAGGGGACGGACGCCGGTGGCCGCTCCGCCACCGTCGTCCAGGTCGCCGTCGGCGAGGACCGGCTGCACGCGGGCGTCCTGCCCTCCTGGCTGGCCGTCCTCGGGCTCGGCGTCGCGCTGATGCTGCTCGGCCTCGCCTTCGCTGACCGGCTCGCCGCGCGCATCGTCCGCGCCACCCGGCAGCTCGCCACCGTCTCCGACCGGCTGGCCGCGGGAGAGCTGACCGCCCGCGCCGAACCGGTGGGACCCCGCGAGCTGCGCCAGCTCGCCGGCCGCCTCAACGAGCTGGGCGAGCGCATCGACGGCCTCGTCACCGCCGAACGCGAACGCGGCGCCGACCTCGCACACCGCCTGCGCACGCCGGTCGCCGCGCTGCGGCTCGACGCGGAGGGGCTCCGCGACGCGGACGAGGCCGCCCGGATCGGCGACTCGGTCGCCGCGCTGGAGCGCAGTGTGGACAGCGTCATCCGCGCGGCCAGACGAGCCGGTGCCGCCCCCGGCAGCCGGCGGTGCGACCTGGCCGAACTCGTGCGGGAGCGCGCCGCTTTCTGGGCGCCCCTGGCCGAGGACCAGGGGCGTGCGGTCACCGTCCTCGCGCCCCGCCCGGCTCTCGTGCAGGTGGCGGCGGAGGACCTGACCGCCGTCCTGGACACGCTGATCGGCAACGTCCTCGACCACACCCCCGAAGGCACAGGGCTGTGGCTCACGGTCTCGGCCGGTGCCGACGGCGCCTTCGGCGTCCTCACCGTCGAAGACGACGGCCCGGGGTTCGCCGAGGGCGGCGACGGTACCGCCGACGTGGCCGCGCGCGGCACGAGCGGGGCGGGCTCGACGGGCCTGGGCCTCGACATCGCCCGCACGACGGCGGAGGACTCGGGCGGCGGCGTGACGCTGGGCACCTCGCCGGACCACGGCGGGGCCTCGGTGACCTGCCGCTTCGGCGCGGCGACCCGGCCGTGAACCGGCTCGGCACGGGAACGTCGCCCAGCACGGGATCCGGCTCAGCCGGTAACCGGCTCAGCACGGAAACCGGATCAGTGCGGGATCTGTTCGACCAGCAGCAGGCCGCCGAGCACGATCATCGCCGCCCCGGAGAGCCGGGTGATCAGCCGGGCCGCCGTCGGCCGGGCCCGCAGCACGGTGCGGGCCAGTGAGCCGACGCCCAGGTACACGGCCCCTGCCGTGCACATGTGCAGCAGCCCCAGCAGCCCGATCTGCAGCGCGAGCGGCCAGTTGCCGTGCTGGTCGGCGAACTGGGGCAGCAGCGCGACGTACAGGAGCAGTGCCTTGGGGTTGAGGCCGCTGACCCCGGCGCCCTTGAGCACGCGCGAGCGCGCGTGGGGGCCGGTGGGGGCGGCGGCCACCGCCGCCTCGTCCCCCGCGCCCGGGGGCGTGGCGTCCTTCGCCCCGATCAGCGTCGTCGCCCCGAGCCAGACGAGGTAGGCGGCGCCCAGCAGGGTCAGTGCGGTCAGCACTCCGGGGGTCCGCGCCACCACGGCAGCCACGCCCGCCACGACGACGGCCGTGAGCCCCACGTACCCCAGCATCAGCCCGCCGACCGCGGGGACCACGGACCGGTCGCGCAGTCCTGAGGTGATCGCGTACGCCCAGTCCGCTCCCGGAACGAGGACCAGGAGGAAGGAGACGGCGGCGAAGGCGGCTATGGAGCTGGCAGCCATGGGGACGGTTCTTCCTCTCGAACGGGTGTGGAGAGAAAGAATACGAAGAAATGCCCCAAAGGTGTTCCCTCACCACGTCGCTCAGGCGCCGAATAGTGGAAGAATCTTCCCCATGGACGACATGGACCGGCAGATTCTTGCCGAGCTTCAGGCCGACGGCCGCCTGACCGTGACGGAGCTGGCGGCACGGGTCGGGCTGAGCCTCTCCCCGTGCCACCGCAGGCTGCGCGAGCTGGAGCGCGGCGGAGCGATCCGCGGCTACCGCGCCGTGGTCGACGCCGCGGCCGTCGGCCTCACCTTCGACGCCCTCGTCTTCGTCACGATGCGCCAGGAGGACCGCACCACCATCTCCGCCTTCGAACAGGCCCTCTTCGACCTCCCCCAGGTCATCCAGGCCCAGCGCCTCTTCGGCGACCCCGACTACCTCCTGCGCGTCGTCACCGCCGACCTCGCCGCCTTCCAGCGCCTCTACGACGAGAACCTCGCCACGCTCCCCGGCGTCCAGCGCCTGAGTTCGACCCTCGTGATGAAGCACGTCGTCCACGAACGCCCGCTGCCCGCGTGAGGGCTTCCCTCTGTCACGGCACGGCCGGGGCGGTCCCTGCCTCCGACAGCGTCTCCCCCGGGAACGTCTCCTTCAGCGACCGCAGCCACCGGTTGGCCGGGAGGGCCGGGTCCAGGGCCGCCAGGGAGGCGTACTTGGTGAACTCCGCGGCGCGCAGGCCGTGCTCGTGCAGGAGGAGGTCGGCCTCCGTGAGGTGGCCGTGCGACTTGGTTTCGACGAGGAGCAGATCGCGGGCGCCGTGCACCTCGTTGCCGTCGGCGTCCCGGCAGACCATGGCCGCGTCGGCGGTGATGCGCTGCCCCTCGGCCACGAAGGTGGCGCGGGTGTAGTCGGTGACCAGGCTGGGCGTCAGGTCCGCGGGGACCTCGAAGTCGGAGCCGTAGGCGTCCTGGAGCGTGCGGGCGAGGAAGGCGCGGGAGGCGTCCTCCAGCGCGGGGGCGCGCTCGGCGAGGCGGCGGCGGTACTTGAGCGTCTGGCCGCGCCCGCCCTTGACCTTGATCTCGAACTGCCGCTCGCCGGTGTCCGCGTACAGCCGCTCGCGGATCTTGCAGCGCCGGCGGCGGCCCTGCCGGTGGTCGTGGTAGGCGCGCAGGCCGGGGGTGTCGTAGTAGACGGAGTGGTAGCGGAACCAGCGCCGGCCGCCGATCGACAGGGCGCGGAAGGGCTCGTCGCGGTGCGGGTCGGTCAGGTGTGCCGCGATGTCCTGGAAGGTGGTGGCCCGCACGAGGTAGCAGCGGTCGTACCTGTCCAGCAGCCGGGCGCGCTCGTTGACGGCGTCCAGTCCTATGGGGTGCGCGGCCAGCGCGGCGCGGGCGAGCGCACGGACGGACGGGGCGAGGCGGGCGCGGCCCGAGCAGGCCGGGGC
>NZ_JASKYT010000047.1:0-32435 GCF_041028275.1 Streptomyces sp. PU-14G | reverse complement strand
CGGTGGCGTTGGCGGCGCCGGGAAGCGGTCCGACGACGGGGTGTTCGTCGGGGGTATCCCTGCGCTACGGCGGGGGGGGTTATCCCTGTGCTACGGCGGGGGCGAACCGCTGCGGGTCCAGCGGCGTGATGTCGTGCTCCGTGCTGCCGTCCAGGGCGAGATCGGCGGCGATCTGGCCGAAGACCGGTGCGAGTTTGAACCCGTGCCCGGAGAAGCCGGTCAGCACGGTGGCGTTGGCGGCGCCGGGAAGCGGTCCGACGACGGGGTGTTCGTCGGGGGTGAACCCTTCCGCGTACGTGCTGATGCGGACGGGGTCGGGTGCCAGTCCCGGCAGCAGTCGCCGGACGGCGGCGGAGGCCGCGCGGGCGAGGTCGGGCGCGGCGCTGCGCGGCAGCGCGGCGGGGTCGTCGAGTTCGGGCCAGCCGAGGTGGTGCGGCACGATCTTGACGGCCACGCCGTCGAGGACCGGGAAGCAGGAGAAGCCCGCCTCCGGGTGGCGGCGGATGGCGATGGGCAGGCGGTCGGGCTGGTGGGCGGCCACGTCGCGGGCGGCGAACCAGCATGCCGTGATCAGCCGCGCTCGCACGGGGATGCGGCTCGTGGGCGTCAGGTGCGGCGACCACGGTCCGGGGGTGAGCACGAGGTGGTCGGCCTCGTGGGTCTGCCCCTCGGCCGTGATCCGCCAGCCGGTCGCCGTCTCGGCGCACTCGTCCACGCGGTGGTAGGGCAGGACGCGCGCGCCGTGCCGTTCGGCCGCGTCCAGCGCGCCCTGGACCGAGGGTTCAGGACGCAGCACGCCCGCGTCGGGGTCGCGGAAGGCGATCTCGCCGGGGTCGAGCCGGTGTTGCGGGTACCGCTCGGCGGCGGACGCCGCGTCGAGGACCTCGTGCGGAAGCCCGGCTTCCTCCGCACAGCGCAGCACCGCCGACACGTCGGGTTCGTCGGGCGAGCCGATGGTCAGGCCGCCGCACATGGTCAGCAGCGAACGGCCGCAGTCCGCCTCCAGCGCTCGCCACAGGCGGTGGGAGCGGCGCAGCAGCGGGACGTAGGAGGCGCCCTCCTTGTAGACGGTGCGGAAGATGCGGGACTCGCCGGCCGAGGCTCCCCGGTCGTGTCCGCGCCCGTAAGCGTCGAACGCGAGGACGTGCGCGCCCCGGGTGGCCAGCTGCCAGGCCGCCATGGCGCCGATGACGCCGGTTCCGACGATCGCCACACGGGGCGCGGAAGCCGTCATGAGCAAGCTCCTTACGGAGGAACGCGTGAACACGCGGTACGGGTGGACAGGTCAGTCACCGCTGACGGACTGCTCGATGTAGAACTCCATGAGGCCCGGCCGCAGCAGGTAGGCCGCCGCCTCGGCGAGTTCTCCGTTCTCCAGCCAGGTGAGCCTGCGTTGGCGCAGCACGGGGATGCCGGGGTCGCAGGCGAGCAGCCCGGCGTCCCGCTCGTCGAGCAGTACGGGGTCGAGGTACATCCGCGAGGTCGCCACGGGCACGCGATGTGCGCGGAAGTACGAGAGAAGGGTCAGGTGGGCCAGGTCCTCGTCGAGCAGGTGCGGGGCCAGCGCGAAGGGGACGGTGGTGTACTCCAGGGCGAGGGGGGTCTCTTCGAGGTCGAACTTGCGGCGTACCAGGTGGTTGACCGGTGTGTCGTCCTCCAGCCCTTCCACCGCGGGGGTCACCTCCGCCGCGCGGACGACGGCGGCGCTGCGCACTTCGTGCCGTCCCGGGATCTCCGGGCCGGTCAGCCGGGGGTTCACGAACCGGAGCAGGTTCTCCTTGCGGGCGCTGCCCGCCACGAAGGTGCCGCGGCGGCGATGCCGTTCGACGAGCCCTGCCTGGGCCATCTCGTGCAGGACCCGCTGCGCGGTGGCGCGGCCGATCCCGTACTGCTCCTGCAACTCGGCCTCGGTGGGGAGCCGCGAGCCGGGAGGCAGTTCGCCGGACCTGATGCGGGCTTCCCACTCGCTGCGGATCCGGAGGTACAACGGTGCTGACATGAATGGACCGTAGTAGTGGCTCAAATGACCGGTCAATACCTCGGACACGGGTATCGGGAACGGTGGCTGCGCCCTCACCACTCATCCCCGAGGACCGGGTGGCGGCCAACTGCCACGTGGGGCAAAGTGTTCGCCCACTGTCGCCACTAGGGGGGTCACGTGAGTGAAGCGTCGTTCAAGCCCGGCAACACGCCGCACAGCGCCCGCATCTACGACTACTTCCTCGGCGGGAAGACGAACTACCGCGTGGACCGGAAGGCCGCAGCCGCCACCCTGGCGGCGCTGCCTGATGTCATGACCGCGGCCCGCCAGAACCGGGAGTTCATGCAGCGCTCGGTGCGCTATCTGGCCCGCGAGCGGGGCATGCGGCAGTTCCTCGACATCGGCACCGGCATCCCCACCGCCCCCAACCTGCACCAGGTGGCCCAGCAGGAACAGCCCACCGCCCGCGTCGTCTACTCCGACAACGACCCCATCGTGCTCGCCCACGCCCGCGCCCTGATGACCAGCACCCCCGAGGGAGCGACGGACTACATCGAAGCGGACGTCCGCGACCCCGAGGTGATTCTCGAACACGCCGGCAAGACGCTCGACTTCGCCCAGCCCGTCACCGTGTCGCTCGTCGCCCTGCTGCACTTCGTCCCGGACACCGACGATCCGCCCGCCCTGGTCAGCCGCCTCCTGCGGGATCTCGCGCCGGGCAGCGCCCTCGTCCTCTCCCACGGCACCGACGATCTGGAGATCAAGGACGAGACGGGGTCGGTGCACGACGTGGAGCGGGTCTACCGCGACCGCGGCATCTTCTTGACCGTACGCCCGCGGGAGTCCGTCGCGGGGTTCTTCCGGGGCCTGGATCTGGTCGAGCCGGGGATCGTCGCGAGCTGCGACTGGCATCCCGAGATCACCGCGCCCGACGAGCCTCCCGCCCTCCCCGGCGCCGTCAGCGCGGCGGAGACGTCCGTCTGGGCGGGCGTGGGGATCAAGCCGTAGCGCACGCGGGCACGGGCGGGACGGGGGCGCCGTCCCACCTTCCCCGGGGGCGGCCGGAAGAGCAGCACCGTCCGGCCTGCCGCGGAGGCGGGCAGGACGGGGCGGAGCGGGGCGCCTGTCAGCCCAAGTCGGCGAGGAGCCGTTCGCGGATGCCGTCGAAGTGGGTGCGCATCGCGCGCTCGGCGCGCCGGCCGTCCCCGGCCGCGACGGCGTCCACGATCTCCCGGTGGTGGGCGCAGGTGGTGAGGGGGTCCTGATGGCCTCCGTCGAAGTCGCCGCGCACCTTTTCCATGGCAGCCCAGAAGGCGTCGAGCACTTCGCTCAGCAAGTGGTTGTCGAGCGACCTGTACAGGGCCAGGTGGAAGGCGCGGTCGGTGGCCCTGGCGATGCCGCCCTCGTCGCGCGCCTCGCGCTCCATGGCGGCGACGATCCCTCGCAGTACCTCCACGTCCTCGGCGGGCACGGAGGCGGCCACGCCGACGATGAGACCGGCCTCCAGCGCTTCGCGTACCCGCATCAGTTCGTACAGACCCGCCTCACCGTGGCGGTGGCGTACCGCCGCGCGGAAGGCGAGCCCCTCGGCGAAGGGCGCCATGGACAGCGAGCCCACGACCGTGCCCGAGCCGCGCCGGATCTCGACCACGCGCAGGGCCTGCAGGGCCTTGAGCGCCTCGCGCACCGAGACCCTGCTGACGTCGAAGAGCTCCACGAGCTCGGTCTCCGTGGGCATCGGTGAGCCCGGCCCCAGACCGCGGTCCAGGATCAGCTGCCGAATCCGCGCCTGCAGATCCTCAGACACCGTGGTGCGTGGCACGCGTGCGTTCCTTTCTCAGGTGACCCGTCTGCGGTGACCCGTTCTTGGACGTCCCGCTGTGGATTGTGACCCATTACCTCTTGATGGCAGGTGTCGGGGCCACCTAGAGTACAGACATAAGACGTCTTACATCCTATGTTCGTGGGTGGCCTGTCGAGCAACCGGCCGCCCGCTTCAGCGACTTGTGGAGTACCACCATGCCTGTGACCGCGCCCCTGAGCGGGATCGTCCCGCCCGTGTGCACCCCGCTCGACACCGCGGGAGAGGTCGACACCGCGTCCCTCTCCCGACTGGTCGAGCACCTGCTGGGCGGCGGAGTGCACGGGCTCTTCGCCCTCGGCTCGACCAGCGAGGTCGCCTACCTCACCGACAGCCAGCGCGGCACCGCGCTCAAGACCGTGGTGGACACCGTGGGCGGCCGGGTACCGGTGCTGGCCGGCGTCATCGACACCACGACCCACAGGGTGCTCGACCACGCCCGCGAAGCGGAGAAGCTCGGCGCGGACGGTCTCGTGGCGACCGCGCCCTTCTACACCCGTACGCACCCGCGCGAGATCGCCGGACACTTCCGGCGCGTCCGCGAGCGCGTCGATCTGCCGCTGTTCGCCTACGACCTGCCCGTCTCGGTGCACACCAAGCTCTCCCCCGCACTGGTGCGCGAGCTCGCGACCGACGGCACCCTGGCGGGACTCAAGGACAGCAGCGGCGACGAGGGATCGCTGCGCCGCCTGCTGGTGGAGCTCGGCGGCCGGGAGGGGCGCGCCACCGGGTGCGCCCCCGGTTTCTCCGTGCTCACCGGCTCCGAACTGACCGTGGACGCGGCCCTGCTGGCCGGCGCCGACGGCGTGGTCCCCGGTCTCGGCAACGTGGACCCGGCCGGCTACGTGCGCCTGTGGGAGGCGGCAAGGTCGGGCGACTGGCTGCTGGCGGCCAAGGAGCAGGAGCGGCTCACCTCCCTGTTCGCCCTGGTGGACGCGGGCCCCGAGGCTCAGATGGGCCGCAGCTCCGCCGCGCTCGGCGCCTTCAAGGCCGCCCTGCGGCTGCTGGGCGTCATCGAGTGCGGCGACACCGCCTTCCCCCAGATCCAGTTGGACGCCATGGCGACCGCCGAGGTCGGCGCGCGGCTGCGCGACGCCGGTCTGACCACCGCCCGATGACCACGCCGCGCGCCTGCCGGCCCGCCTCCCGCGCCTCGCGGGAGGCGGCGGTGATCGGCCTCGACCTGGGCGGCACCAAGATCGCCGCAGCGCTCGTCGGTCCCGACGGCGCGGTACTGCGGCGCCACCACCGGCCGACCCCGGCCCGCGAGGGGGCCGAGGCCGTTCTCGACGCGCTGGCCGCCGCCGCGCGGGAGGTCGACGACGGCGCGGCGGCGATCGGCGTCGCCGCCGCCGGCGTGATCGATCCGCGCACCGGCACCGTCACCAGCGCCACCGACTCCCTGACCGGATGGGCCGGTACGGCGCTGGCGGCAGGTCTCGGCGCCCGCACCGGGCTGCCGGTCGCCTGCGACAACGACGTGCGCACCACCGCCGCCACCGAGCTGCCCGCCGCCGGCGACCCGCGGGACTCCTTCCTCTACGCCGCTGTCGGCACCGGCATCGGCGGCGCGGTGGCCGTGGACGGCCGGATGCTGCACGGCAGCGCGGGCATCGCCGGGCACCTGGGCCACCTGCCGAGCCCGGAGGCCGCCGGTCTGCCGTGCACCTGCGGCGGCACAGGGCATCTCGAAGTGATCGCCTCCGGGCCCGCCATGACCGCGCTGTACGAGCGGCTGAGCGGTCGCCGCGCCGACCGTCTGGAGACGGTGGCCGCGCACGCCTCGGCGGGCGACGCCGCCGCGGAGCGTGCCATCGCCACCGGGGCCCGCGCCACCGGCCGGGCACTGGGCGGGCTCGCCAACGTCCTGGGCCCGCACCGGGTCGTCGTCGGCGGCGGCGTCCCGCACATCGGCGCCCGCTACTGGTCCGCGCTCTCCGACGCCTTCCGCGCGGAGTTGATGCCGCCGCTGCGCGAGCTGCGTCCCGTGCGCCCCCGCTTCGGCCCCGACGCGGCCGTCCTCGGCGCCGCGCTGCTCACCCGTACCGTCACCCTCCACCACCCGGGAGAAACACGATGACCTCGTCCGTCGCAGACGCCGTCAAGGGCCGGCTGATCGTCTCCTGCCAGGCACCGCCCGGCGATCCGATGCGGGAGACCGGCACCCTCGTGCGGCTCGCCCGCTCCGCGGCGGCCGGCGGGGCCGCGGGTATCAGGGTCAACGAGCCCGAGGTGGTCGCAGCCGTCACCGCCGCCGTCCAACTGCCCGTGATCGGCCTGTGGAAGGACGGCGACACCGGCGTCTACATCACGCCGACGGTGCGCCACGCCCTCGTCGTCGCGGACGCCGGGGCCCACGTGGTCGCCGCCGACGCCACCGCGAGGCCCCGCCCCGACGGCAGCACGTTCGCGGACCTCGTCACGGCAGTGCACCAGGCCGGTGCCCTGGTCATGGCCGACGTCTCGACCTTCGAGGAGGGCGTCACCGCGGCCCGCGAGGGCGCCGACCTGGTCTCCTCCACCCTGTCCGGCTACGTGCCGGGGACACCGCGAGGGGCAGGGCCCGACCTGCGGCTGGTCGCCACCCTCGCCGAAGCACTCGACGTGCCCGTCGTCGCCGAGGGCCGGATCAACACCCCCGACGAGGCGGCCGAGGCCCTGGCCCTGGGCGCTCACAGCGTCGTCGTCGGCACCGCCATCACCGCACCCACAGCGCTGACGGGCCGCTTCGTGGAGCGCCTCGCCCGCCCCTGACACAGCCGCGCCGCAAGGCGCTCGTTCCCGACGGCGCTCGACGACGAGTCCGTCCGGCATCCTGGAGTCACCGTGCACCACACCGCCCCCTCCCAGCCGCCCTGGTACCGCCAGGTGGGCCGCAGCCAGTGGAAGGCGTTCTTCGCCGCCTGGATCGGTTACCTCCTCGACGGCTTCGACTTCGTCCTGATCACGCTCGTACTGACCGAGATCAGCGACGACTTCGGCCTCGACACCGTCCAGGCGGCCAGCCTCGTCTCCGCCGCGTTCATCACCCGCTGGCTCGGCGGCGCCCTGCTGGGCGCCCTCGGCGACCGCTTCGGGCGGAAGCTGTCGATGGTGGTCAGCATCCTGCTGTACTCGCTGGGCACCTTCGCCTGCGGGTTCGCCTGGGACTACACCAGCCTGTTCGTCGCCCGGCTCGCCATCGGCATGGGCATGGCCGGCGAGTACTCCGCCAGCGCCACCTACGTCATGGAGAGCTGGCCGGTGCGGATGCGCAACCGGGCCAGCGGCTTCCTGATCTCCGGTTACTCGGTGGGCACCGTCCTGGCCGCGGAGGTCTACAAGTGGGTGGTGCCCACGCTGGGCTGGCGCTGGATGTTCTACGTGGGGCTGATCCCCATCGTCATCGCGCTGTGGATGCGGCGTGCCCTGCCGGAGGCCGCGGACTGGGAGGCGGAGGTCGGCGAGCAGGAGGAGCGGCCCAACCCGTTCCGCCCGCTGTTCGCCACCCGGGCCAGGGGGACGGCCAACGTGGTACTGGCCGTGGCGGCCACCGTCTCGCTCTTCGCCGTCTTCACGCCGCTGGGCGAGGGCCTGGTGCCTGTGCTGTCGGTGATCGCCGGACTCGCCCTGGTGGCCTTCGCCGTGCAACTGGGCGGCCGGCGCGGCTGGCTGCTCTACGTGTCGATGATCGTCACGATCTTCTTCGCCTTCCTGTACTCCTGGCCCATCCAGGCGCTGCTTCCGACCTACCTGAAGTCGGACCTGGGCTACAGCCCCGGCCAGGTCACCGAGGCGCTGTACTACGCGGGCTTCGGCACGATGGCCGGCTGCTGGCTGGCCGGTTTCGTGGGCGACTGGATCGGCACCAAGAAGGCCTACGCGTTCACCCTGGTGGCCTCGCTGGTCTTCGTCTTCCCCGTCTTCGCGGTCGAGGACAACCTGCTGCTGCTCGGCGTCCTGCTGTTCTTCCTGCAGGCCACCAGCTTCGGCATCTCGGGGCTGCTGCCCCGCTACATCGGCGGCCACTTCCCCACCCGCAGCCGGGCCGCCGCGCTGGGCTTCACCTACAACGTGGGGGCGCTCGGCGGCGCCGTGGCCCCCGTGCTGGGGGCCAACCTCGCCTCCGGGATGGACCTCGGCCAGTCCCTGGCCCTCCTCACCTTCGCCGGGACGATGATCGTGGTCCTGCTCGTCGGCTTCGACGTGCCGGGCCGCCTCGGCAGGCTGCTCGACCCGGACGGGCCCGCCGACCACCTCGTCGACGACAATCCCGCGCGCAGCGAGCAGGCGCGGCCCCCGTCCGTGCGCACCGGCGCCTGACGCTGCTCTCCGGAACGCCCAGAGTGAGCCCTCGGCACGTGCCCCGCGCGGGCGCGTGGCGGGGGCTCACCCGCGCGGGGCCGACAATGGCGGGGTGATGGAGGACGACGACCCGTATCTGTGGCTCGAAGAGATCGAAGGCGACGCGGCGCTCACCTGGGTGCGCGAGCGGAACGCCGAGACCGTGGCGGAGCTGACCGCCGACCCGGGGTTCGAGGCGTTGCGCCGGGAGGTGCGGGAGGTCCTCGGCGACTCCGCGCGCATCCCGTACGTGGTGCGACGCGGCACCCACCTGTACAACTTCTGGCGCGACACCACCCACCTGCGCGGGTTGTGGCGGCGCACCACCCTGGAGGAGTACCGCACGTCCGACCCCCGCTGGGAGACGGTGCTGGACGTGGACGCGCTGGCCGACGAGGAGGGCGTGCCCTGGACGTGGGCGGGCGCCTCCGTGCTGCGCCCGGAGCACAGGCGCGCGCTGGTGCGGCTGTCCAGGGACGGCGCGGACGCGACCGTCGTGCGGGAGTACGACATGGACAGGGGCGCGTTCGTGGAGGACGGGTTCCGGCTGCCCGAGGCCAAGAACTCCGTCAGCTGGATCGACGAGGACCACCTCTTCGTCGGCACCGACGCGGGGCCTGGCGACCTCACGGCCTCCGGCTACCCGCGCACGGTGCGGCGCTGGCGCCGCGGCACTCCGCTCGAGGCGGCTCCGGTCGTCTTCGAGGGGAGCCACGAGGACGTGTCCGTGCGCGCCTGGCACGACCCCACGCCCGGCTTCGAGCGCGATCTGGCCGTGCGGAGCCGCGACTTCTGGCACAGTGAGCGCTTCCTCCTCAGCCCGGACGGCACCGCGGTGCGCATCGAGGCGCCGGACGACGCCCTGGTCGGCGTGCGCCGGCAGTGGCTGCTGGTCACGTTGCGCTCGCCGTGGCTGGAGCGGCCCGCCGGGGCGCTGCTGGCGTTCGACTTCGAGGCCTTCGTGCAAGGCGAGCGCTCCCACGAGGTGCTGTTCACGCCCGACGAGCGCACCGTCCTGGAGGGATACGCCACCACCCGCGACCACCTCGTCCTGGAGACGCTGACGGATGTCTCCTCCCGCCTGCACCTGCTGACTCCGTCAGGTTCGGGCGGCTGGTCGCGCCGTCCGCTGGGCGAGGTGCCCGCGCTGTCGGCGGCCGGAGTGACGGCGACCTCGCCCGCCGAGGACGGTGAGAACGCGGAGGAGGTCTACTTCTCGGTCTCCGGATTCCTCCAGGCCGCCACCCTGTGCCGCACCGTGGCGGGCGAGGGGGACGTGGAGACGCTCAAGCGGGCGCCGTCGCGCTTCTCCACCGAGGGGCTGCTGGTGCGGCAGCACTTCGCCGTCTCGGCGGACGGGACCAGGGTCCCGTACTTCGTGGTCGGGCAGGAGGGGCAGGAAGGCGCCGCGCCCGCCCTGCTGTACGGATACGGCGGCTTCGAGGTCTCTCTGACGCCCTTCCACTCGGCCGTGACCGGCCGGGCGTGGCTGGAGCGCGGCGGCACCTACGTGATCGCCAACATCCGCGGTGGCGGCGAGTACGGCCCCGACTGGCACCAGGCCGCCCTCGGCGCCGACCGCGACCGGGCGTTCGACGACTTCGCGGCAGTGGCCCGCGACCTGGTCCTGCGGGGTGTCACCACGCCCGGCCGGCTCGGCATCTGCGGCGGCAGCAACGGCGGGCTGCTGACAGGGGTCATGCTCACCCGCCACCCCGACCTGTTCGGCGCGGTCGTCGCCGAGGTGCCGCTGCTGGACATGCTGCGCTTCCACCGGCTCCTGGCCGGGGCGTCCTGGGTCGCCGAATACGGCGACCCGGAGGACCCCCGCGACCGCACCCACCTGCTGCGCTGGTCGCCGTACCACAACCTGCGCCCCGGGGCGGGCCAGGAGGCCGGTGGCGCCTGCCCGCCGCTGCTGCTGACCACCTCCACCCGCGACGACCGCGTCCATCCGGGCCACGCCCGCAAGATGGCCGCGCGGATGCGGGAACTCGGGCTGCCCGTCCACTACTACGAGAACACCGGCGGGGGTCACGCGGGGGCAGCCGACCACGAGCAGGCCGCCTACGTCGAGGCCGTGGTGCACACCTTCCTGTGGCGGAACCTGAGCGACGACGGCCGGGTCCCGGCGAAGGGCGGGACGAAGCCGGCAAAGCCGCGCTGACGCGCCGGGGAAGTCGGGCGGGACCGCCGGCTACGGCGTCGCGGCCCGGTACAGAGCGTCGGTCACCGCGTCCAGGAAGGAGGCGACCGCGTCGGCGGTGAAGGGCAGTTCGGGGTTCCAGGGCAGTACCTGGGCGCGGTGGCTCATCCGCTGCCAGGCGGTGACCTCCGACAGCCGCGGGTCGGGGGTGGCGTTCCCCCGGACGTCGCGCAGGATGACGTCCGGCTCCAGACCGGCCAGTTCCTCCCAGCCGTACGTCGCCCAACTGGCGCCCGCGGCGGGCAGGTCGAGCACGTGCACGCCCGCCTGAGTGAGCTCTCCCAGCAGCGGCCAGCCGGCGGGGCGGGCCACGTGCGCCTGGTCGGGGCCTGCGGGCGAGAGCGCCAGCACCCTGACGCCTCGGGCCGTCCGCGCCGCGGCGCCGAGCCGCCCCAGGCCGGCGTCCGGCTCCTGGCGGCCCGTCCCGCTCGCGGTGGTGTTCGGATGTGCCGGGTCCAGGGCGCGGGCCAGTTCGGCGAAGCGGCGCCGTACGTCCGCGAGGCGCGCCCCCGGGCCGACGTGGAGCGCGGCCAGGGGCAGGGCGGGCTCCAGCGCCTTGCGCAGGTCGGGACCGATGCCGTAGAGCCGGTCGCCGTCGTAGGTGACGGTGACCAGCAGTTCCGGCTCGGTCCGCGCGATGTCCTGCGCGGTCAGTCCCTCTCCGGCGCCCAGGTAGGCGACGTCCTGGAGGCCGGGTATCTCCCGTTCGACGGGTCCTGGCCCCGCCGCCTCGTGCGGTGAGCCGAAGACCGCGGCGGTGGGCACCCCGTGCTCGGCCAGCACGGCCGCCGCCTGCACGTAGGCGACGAGGCGCCGGGGCGTGTGCGCTGCCGTCACCTCCTGCCCCCGGTCGTCGCGGAAGGTCCACAGATCGCTTGCGACCACAGTGCCTCGCTTCCTTGGGAGTTGGCTTCGGGGCCCGGGAGGTGGGAGGCGTGGACGGCCGCTTCGTCGTGCCGGGTTGCCGTCCGGCGCGGAGCGGCGCCCTTCTCCCCTCGGGCCCGCGGACCCGAGGGCGGCGTCCCGCACCCCGGGCGTACGACTTAGGCGAGCCTAACTTCCTCGTGCCCGGGTGTCACTGCCTCGGCCAGATGCGTACGCATGCTGCGGGCGGGACGGCCGGTGACGCGTGTGACGGTGTCGGTGGTGCGGTCTTCGGCGCCCTCTTCCGCGGCTTCGGGGACCGCACCGGCCTGATCCACGCGCTCTGCGAGATCCGGCTCGCGCCGGTACGCCAGGCCGTCGCCGAAGGGCCGCGCCCGCTCGGGCCCGCCACCCCGCCCCGGGAGCGGACCCTCGCCCTGCTCGACGCCCTCCGGTGCTTCAAGCTCGACCACCGGCACCTGTCGCCGGCGCTGGAGGAGGCCGCATCCGACAGCCCCTACGGCGCGGGGCACTACGACTGGTGGCACGCGTCACTCAGCGGCGAACTGGAGCAGCTCCCCGGCTTCACGGGAAGCGACTTCGCCGCGCACGCGCTGCTCTCGGCGGACCGCGCCGACCTCGTCGACCACCTGACCGACCGGCGGGAGCTGTCCCGCGCGCACCCGCGTACACAGCTGGCCGGCTTCACCGGCCGTGTACTGGGCGGCCGGGCACCGGGCGAGACGGCGGCGGAGGCCGGGTCATCCAGCGGCGCCGGACCCCACTGACGGCAGGTAGCGGGGCGCGCGCCAGGCGTCCAGCCTGCGCTCCACCGAGGCCCCCAGCGACAGGAGCTTCGCGTCCTGGTGGTCACCGGCCATCAGGAGCAGGCCCACGGGCAGTTCGCCCACGGACCCCGCGGGCACCGACAGCGACGGGTATCCGGCGACGGCCGCGGGCGTGGAGGACGGGATCACGTCGTTGTCGCCCCGCGCGCAGTCGGTCGTCCAGGCGGGCGGGTTCGTCGGGGAGGCGAGGGCGTCCAGGTGGTGGGCGGCCATCGTCTCGTCGATGGAGCGCCGGGAGAGGTCCTTCAGCTCGGCCCGCATCGCCCGGTACTCCGGGTCGGTGGTGGGCGGTGCGTCCAGGGCCTGTTCGAACAGCTCCTGCCCCGCGAAACAGGTGCGCTCCGCCGGGTGGGTGCGGTTGAACTCGATCAGCGCGGCGAGGTCGCGAGGCCCGTTCCGGGTGGCGAGGTAGGCGTTGATGTCCCGGTGGAACTCGCTGAGCAGCGCGGGGAATTCGAGCTCGGCCAGTCGCTCCTGGTAGGGCGGGGTCACCTCGATGACCTCGGCTCCGGCGGCGCGCAGCTTCTTCGCCGTGCGGCTCATCACGGCGTCCACGTCGGGGCCGAGCGACGGCAGCCGCCACAGGCCGATCCGCTTGCCGCGCAGCGCGCCGGGGCGCGTCAGCTCCCGCGCCGACCGGCCCCCGGAGGCGCCGGCCGACGCGCGTCCCCGGCCGGTGTCCTCGTCGCCGCTGAGGCCGGTGTCCTCGTCGCCGGTGAGGACCGACAGGGTGAGCGCCGTGTCGGTCACGTTGCGGGCCATGGGACCCGCGGTGTCCTGCTCGGCGGAGATCGGCACCACGCCGGACCCGCTGACCAGCCCGAGGCTGGGCTTGTGGCCGACGACGCCGTTCATCCCGGCCGGGCAGACGATGGAACCGTCCGTCTCGGTGCCGATCGCCACCTGGGAGAGCGACGCGGCGAGCGCGGCGGCCGATCCCGAGGAGGACCCGCACGGGTTCCGGTCCAGCACGTACGGGTTGTGGGTCTGGCCGCCGACCGCCGACCACCCCGAGGTCGGTTTCGCGGCCCGGAAGTTCGCCCATTCCGACAGGTTGGTCTTACCGAGGATCACCGCTCCGGCCTTCCGCAGCCGGGTGACCAGGGCGGCGTCGGTCTTCGGCGGGTGCTTCGCCAGCGCCAGCGATCCCGCGGTGCTCGCCAGGCCGCGGGTGTTCACGTTGTCCTTGAGGAGGACGGGGATACCGTCCAGCGGGCCGCGGGCCCTGCCGTGCCGGTGCCGCGCGTCGCTGGCCGCCGCCTGCCGCAGGGCCGTCGGGTCGGTGCGGAGCACGGCGTTGATCGTGGGGTCGATGCGTTCGATCCGCCGCAGGTAGGCACGGGTCAGAGCGGAAGAGGTCAACGAGCCCTTGGCCATGCGGTGCTGGAGCTCGGGAATGGTCACCGTGTCGAGGTCGAATCCCAGCGCGCCGGCCGCTCGGGACGCTGCGCCGCTCCCGGTGTCGGCCGCCTCCGCACGCGGATTCGACGTATGCGTCAGCAGGGATCCCGCGACCACAGTGGCGACCAGTGCGGCAGCGCTCCTCTTCCCCATGGACGTCAGCTTCCCCATGGACGTCAGCCGACTACACATCCTTCCGGCGCGCAAGAGGGCCCCGGCCACGGCCCGCCGCCCGAAGCCTTGACGGCGAGGGGAACGACGGCCACTCTTACTGGTCGGTAGAACCTGTTCCACCGCCTTTCCACCGCCTTTCCGCCCCTCGGCTCCCCCACGATCCGCGTCTCATCTCGTCGGTTCTGTTGTCCAGTTGGTCTGCGAGGTGGTCATGTCCGCATCTCCTTCTCCTCCCGCGCGGCCCGTGCCCGGGCCGCCCTCACCGGCCCGCCGCCCGGCGCGCGGGCGCGTGCGTGCCGCGCTGGCCGCCGGTATGGCGCTCCCGATGGCCGCCGTGCTCACCCTTGCGGGCGCCCCCGCCGCCTCGTCGGCGGAGCCGGGGCCCCGCGACGGCGCGGAGGCCGTCGCCCACTACGTCGCCCTGGGCGACTCCTACACCTCGGGTCCCGGCATCCCGGACCAGACGGATGAGAACTGCGGCCGTTCCGACCACAACTACCCGACGCTGGTGACGGCCGCGCTGGCCCCGGGAACCTCCACCGACGTCAGCTGCGGTGGCGCGACGACAGCCGAGATGACGGCACCGCAGGGCACCGCGCCCCCGCAGTTCGACGCGCTGAAGGAGTCCACCGACCTGGTCACCGTCGGCATCGGCGGCAACGACATCGGGTTCGGGGGCATCGTCGCGCGCTGCGTCCTGCTCGGCGCCCTCGTGCCGAACGGCGCACCGTGCAAGGCGAGTTACTCCCTCGGCGGCTCCGACGAGCTGGCCGCGCGCATCCAGGCCACGGCCACGAAGATCGACGGGGTGTTGCGCGGCATCCACGACAGGTCACCCGGCGCGCGCGTACTGGTCGTCGGCTATCCCGCGCTGCTCCCCGAGGACGGCAGCAACTGCCCGCGGACCGTCTCGCTCGCCTCGGGTGACGCCCCCTGGCTCAGGGACACGGAGAAGAAGCTGAACGCCATGCTCGCCGACCGCGCCGAGGCGGCGGGGGCCGAGTACGTCGACACCTACGCGGGCTCGGTCGGACACGACATGTGCAAGCCCGTGGGCACCCGCTGGGCGGAACCGCTGCGGGCCGTGGACGCCGCCGGCTTCCACCCCAACGCCGCGGGCCACCAGGCCATGTCGCAGGCGGTACTGGCGGCCGTACGGCGGTGAGCGTCCCGCCTGCCGTGCTCGGCCTCGCGGCGGGCGCACGGGAGAGGCCGGTCAGCACGAGGGTGGCCCCCACCGGGTGGGGGCCACCCTCGTGCGTGTGTGACCGCTCCTTTCGGGACGGGTCTTGACCGAAGCCCCGCGGAGGTCTAGGTTCCTCGCACCTCCAGAGGTACATCGATTAACCACTCGTTAACCGCCTGGTTGGAGACCTCCCGCTGTGCGCTCGTCCCCGCTGACCCGACGCGGCCTGCTCGCCGCAGGCTGCGGCCTCGCCGCGTCCACCCTCCCCGCCTTGTCCGGCTGCTCGGCGCTGGCCGCCGCGGAAGACGACCCCGACACGCTCGTCGTGCACAGCCAACTGGGCACCACGGCGCCGGGCTCGGCCACCTACCTGCGGGCGCTCGACCGCTTCCGCGCCGAGCACCCGGGCCTGAAGGTCAAGAACCTGGTCAACGGCGACGATCTCGCGCAGGTCTACGAGACCGCGCGCCTGGCCCGCAAGGAGCCGGACGTCGTCATGGTCAACCTCTACGACAAGACGCTGGCGTGGACGGACGTCGGCGCCACGGTCGACGTCAGGGAGTACCTGGACGGCTGGGGGCTGCGCGAGCGGGTACTGCCCGAGGCGCTCGCGGCGTGGACCGACGGCAAGGGGAGGCTGCGCGCCTTCCCGTACTTCGCCACCAACTGGCCCGTGGCCTACAACAGGGCGCTGCTGGACCGGGCGGGCGTGGCGGAGATACCGACCACGGGCGACGAGCTGATCCGCGCCGCGCGCAAGCTGCGGGCGAAAGGGACCGCGCCCGTGACCGTCGGCGGCAACGACTGGACCGGGCAGAAGCTCCTCGCCCAGATCATCCAGACCTTCCTCACCGAGGACGAGGCCCGGCACGCCTACTCGACCGGGGACTTCGGGAGCAGGGGCGCGCGGGAGGGCATCGCCTACTTCGTCGAACTGCGCGACTCCGGCGTCTTCACCGACAAACCGCAGGGCCTCACCTCGGACTCGATGATGACGCAGTACAACACCGAGGCCGCGGCGATCGAGTCGGCGATGTCGTCGGCGCTCGCGGAGGTGCCCGCAAAGGTGGCGCGCCACACGGACGTCGGCGGCTGGCCCCTGGCGGACGGGGCCGTCCACCACAAGCCCACCATCCTGCGCTCCTACACCCTCATCGGCTTCTGGATCAGCCCCAACGGCACGAAGAAGATCGACGCCGTGGAGAAGTTCCTCCGCTTCATGTACAGGGCCGACACCGTCTCGGCGTTCATCACCGAGAGCGGCCGGGACATGGCGCTGCGGTCCGACGCGCTGAGCACCGGCTTCCCCCTCGTGGCCGCCGCGCAGCGGCTGGGCTCCGACGTCGGCCAGGCGCTGCTGCCCGACGTGTACGTACCGCCCACCGCCAACCAGCCGCTGATCACCGCCACCAGCACGTCCTTCACCCGCGGTGTCGGCGCGGCCCGGGTACGTGCCGCGCTCGAAGCCGCGTACCGCTGAGCAAGGGCCCGCGCCCCGCCTCCGCTCCCCCACGTCCCGAGCCCCAGTCCACGGGAGTCACCTCATGACGACGCTGACGCCGACACCTGGCGCGGCAGAGCCCGGCCTGACCGGTGCGCCGCCCCGCGCCGCCGGGCGCCGACCACGGCCGCGCCCGCGCAAGCAGGGCGGAACGATCCTCGCCGTGCCCGCGCTGGTGTGGTACCTGGTCTTCATGGTCGGCCCGATGGTGGCCATCTTCGTGATCGCCGCACTGCGCTGGCCCGGCATGCTCCAGCCGGTCTCCTTCGCCGGGCTCGGCAACCTCCGCGCGGTGCTCGACGACCCGGTCTTCTGGGCGGCCGTGCGCAACACCGCGGTCCAACTCGCCGTGGCCCTGCCGATCATGATCGTGTGCGCCTACATGGTGGGCTACTACGTGGCGCAGCGGCCCCCGGGACACCGCGTCATCCGCTACCTGCTGTTCGTGCCGGGGCTGATCTCCACCCCGGCGAAGGCCATGGTCTTCTACGCCGCGCTCTCCCCCGACGGGCTGCTCAACGGAGCCCTCGAATCAGCGGGGCTGACCTCGCTCACCGACGCCTGGCTCGCCTCCCCCTCGACGGCGCTGGCCTGCCTCATCGCCCTGGACGTCTGGGCCGGGATCGGTTTCACCGCCGTGCTGTTCGCCGCGCGTCTTGGCAGCGTGCCGGACGAACTGGAAGAGGCCGCGCAGCTGGACGGCGCCGGGCACTGGCGGACGATGTGGCGGGTCCACTTCCCCGTCATCCGCGACTACGTGGGCGTGGTCACCATGCTGCAGTTCCTGTGGACGCTCTTCGGGTCGGCGCAGCACGTGCTGCTGCTCACCCAGGGCGGCCCGGGCAGCTCCTCGACCACACTGTCGTTCCTCGTCTACCAGAAGGCGTTCATCGCCGCGGACCTCGGCTACAGCCAGACCGTCGGCGTCCTCCTCTTCCTGGCCGGGCTCGCCGGACTGCTGACCATCCGCCGCCTCTTCCGGCAGAACTACTGATCGGACGCACCATGAAGTTCGGCAAACGCTGGATACCCGCGCACCTGCTGGTGTGGAGCTACGCGGTGCTGCTGCTCGTGCCGCTGTACTACTTCCTCGCGTCGGCGTTCAAGAGCAACGAGGAGATCTTCGCGCACCCGTTCGCGCTGCCGGACTCCTTCGGCCTCGGCAACTTCTCCACGGCCTTCACCAGCGCCGACCTCGGGCTCGCCGTCGTCAACTCGGCGCTGGTCACCAGCGTCGCGCTGGTGCTGACGCTGGCACTGGCGCTGCCCGCCGCCTTCGCCCTCGCCCGGTCGACCGGCCGGCTGGCCTCGGCGGTGGAAAAAGTCTTCTCGCTGGGGTTCCTCATCCCGACCTTCGCCGCGCTGTTCCCCACCTTCCTGCTCGCCGCGGCGAGTGGCCTCTTCCACACCCGCACGTTCATGGTGCTGTTCCTGCCCGCGACGGCGATGCCCCTCTCGGTCGTCATCCTGGTGCAGTTCATGCGCACCGTGCCCCGGGAGATGGAGGAGGCCGCCCGGATGGACGGGGCCTCCACGTTCGCGGTGCTGCGGCACGTCTACGCGCCGATGTGCCTGCCGGGCATCGCGACGGTCCTGCTGCTGAACTTCCTCACGTTCTGGAACGAGTACCTGTACTCCCTGGTGATCATCGGCCCCGACCCGGCCCAGCGCACCGTCCAGGTCGCCCTGCCAACCCTCAAGGCCATCACCGGCACCGACTACGGCGTCCTCACGGCGGGCACGGTGCTCACCCTCGTCCCCGTCTGGATCGTCTACACCGTGCTGCAACGGCGCATGCAGCAGGCCCTCGTCAGCGGGGCGGTGAAGATGTGAGCGGGCCCACCGGACAGCCTCCCGCCAAACGCCCCACCATCAAGGCGGTGGCCGCGGCGGCAGGGGTGTCGACCGCAGCCGTCTCGCAGGCCTTCAACGACAAGGGCCGCCTGGCCGAAGCCACCCGGCAGCGCATCCTGGCGACGGCCGTCGAGCTGGGCTGGTCGCCCAACGCGCCCGCCGCCGCGCTGCGCAGCGCGCGTACCCGCACGCTCGCGCTCGTCGTGCGGCGCTCCACCGACGTGCTGGGCACCGACCCGCACTTCAGCGAACTGATCACCGGTATCGAGGGCGAGCTGTCACCGCGCGGCTACGGACTCCTCCTCCACCTGGTCGCCGGGGTGCGCGAAGAGACCGCCCTGTACCAGCGGTTCGCCGCCGAGGGCCGGGTCGACGGCGCCCTGCTCACCGACGCCCGCGCCGACGACCCCCGCCCCGCGCTGCTGGCCCGCCTGCGGCTGCCCGCCGTGGTACTGGGACCGCCCGACGCGGCCGGGCCCGTGCCGAGCGTCGGACTGGGCGACCAGGGCGCGGGCGTGGAGGAGGTGGTGGCGCACCTGGCCGGACTCGGACACCGCCGCATCGCCTACGTGGCAGGCCCCGCCGAACTGCACCACACGCGGCTGCGGCGCGACGCCTTCGAGACGGCGCTGACAGCGGCCGGGCTGCGGCCGTGGGCCGTGCTGCACACCGACTTCACGGAGGTGTCGGCCACGGCCACGACCGAGGCGCTGCTGGCCGCCACCGACCGGCCCACGGCGATCGTCTACGCCAACGACTCCATGGCCGTGTGCGGCGTCGGCGCAGCACAGCGCGCCGGACTGCGCGTGCCCGGCGACCTGTCCGTCGTCGGCTACGACAACCTGCCGCTCGGCCGCTGGATGCACCCCCAACTGACCACGGTCGACCAGCAGGTGCAGCGGGTCGGTGGCGCGGCGGCCCGGGCCCTGCTCGCCCGCTGCGGCGAGGACGTCACCGAACCGGTCCTCGGGGACCGGCCGCGGCTGGTCGTCCGCGAGTCCACAGGACCCGCACCCGGCTGACGACCTGCCGAGACCGCCCCGTACCGACCCCGCACCGCCCCTACCGACCCACCGCTCCACGAACCCGAGAAGGACCATGCGACGCCACAGCGCCCGACTCACCCACGATCCCGCCGTCCTGCCCTGGCTCGGCGCCAACTTCTGGTCCCGCACCGGCGGGCCGCTGATGTGGCGCGACTACTGCCCGCGGACGGTCCGCGAGGAGCTGCGGGTCCTGCGCGAGCACGGGCTGAACACGACCCGTTCGTTCTTCTACTGGCCCGACTTCCACCCGGAGCCGCACCGTATCGACGAGGCGCTGTGCGGGCACTTCGCCGACTTCCTCGACGCACACACCGAGGCGGGCATGGGAACGGTGCCCACCTTCATCGTCGGGCACATGTCGGGCGAGAACTGGGACCCGGCCTGGCGTGGGGGCCGCGATCTGTACGAGGACGTGTGGATGGTCGGCAGGCAGGCCTGGTTCGTCTCGGAGATGACCCGCCGCTTCAAGGACCATCCCGCGGTGACCGGCTGGCTGATCACCAACGAGATGCCGGGGTACGGCCGCGTGTACCAGGTCGACCCGCCGTCCTCCGAGGTCGTCACCGCCTGGGCGCAGGCGATGTGCAACGCCGTGCGGGCCGCGGGCGGCACCCAGCCGGTCTCCCTCGGGGACGGCGCGTGGGGCATCGAGGTGACCGGCCGGGACAACGGCTTCTCCCTGCGCGAGACCGCCGAGTACGTCGACTTCGTCGGCCCGCACGTCTACCGCTCCGACACCGACCGCGCCCGCCAGCACCACCGCGCGGCCTTCGAGTGCGAACTGGCCGCCGTCACCGGGCAACCCGTCGTCCTGGAGGAGTTCGGCGTCTCCACCGACACGGTCTCCGAGCAGAACGCGGCCGTCTACTACCGGCAGACGCTGCACACCTCGCTGCTGGGCGGCGCCACCGGCTGGATGGCGTGGAACAACACCGACTACGACGACCTGTGGGACCGCTCCCCCTACGACCACCACCCCTTCGAGATGCACTTCGGCATCACCGACCGCACCGGCGCACCCAAGGCACCCCTGCGGGAACTCGCCGCGTTCGCCGGCACCCTGGAAGCGGTCGACTTCCCACGCTGCCGCCGCACGGACACCGGCGCCGCCCTGGTCGTGCCCGCCTTCCTGGAGCGCGGCTACCCCTACAGCCGTCCCGCCGACCGCCCGCTGATCTTCAGCTCGCTGCACCAGAGCTACGTGACGGCCCGCGCCGCCGACCTGCCCCTGGGCCTCACCAGGGAGGCCGACGGGCTCCCCGGAGACGCCGCCCTGTATCTGCTGCCCGCCACCCGGCAGTTCACCACCCGCACCCGGCGCACGCTCCAGCGCCGGGCCGAGGAGGGGGCGACGGTCTACCTCTCGTTCTGCTCCGGCGAGCACCCTGGCACCCGCGGGCCCTGGTTCGACGACCTCGACGGCCTCTTCGGTGTGGAGCTCCAACTGTCCTACGGGGTCGCCGAGCCCATCGAGGACGACGAGCTGGAGATGACGTTCACGCAGGACTTCGGCCCGCTGGCCGCCGGGGACGTGCTGCGCTTCCCCGTCGCCGGCAACGAGGACAGCCGGGCGTACCTGCCCGTCGTGGAGCGCGGAGCCCGCGTGGTGGCCGTCGACGCACACGGCCGTCCCGCGCTGCTGGTGCACGAGACGGGTGCCGGGCGAACCGTCCTGGCCACCTATCCGCTGGAGCACATGGCCGCCCGCACCGCCCGCGTCAACCCGGAGGACACGCACCGCCTGTACGCGGCGCTCGCTCACGTCGCGGGGGTCCACCGCGCCGTGGCGGTCGACGACCCGTACGTCGGCGCCGACGTCCTCGTCCATGAGGACGGACGGCGCTTCGTGTGGCTGATCAGCCAGTGCGACGAGGAGCGCACCGTCCACCCGGCCGCCGACGGCGCCCTGCACGACCTGCGCTCCGGCACCCCCGAGCCCGCGGTGACGCTCGCCCCCTGGGGCGTGCGGGTACTGGAGCTGAGGTGAGCGCCCCCCGCTACCGCGACCCGTCCGCGCCGGTGCCCGAGCGGGTGCGCGACCTGCTCGCGCGCATGACGCTCAAGGAGAAGGTCGGCCAGGTCAACCAGCGCCTGTACGGCTGGCACGCCTACACGCGCACGCCCGGAGGGCACCGGCTCAGCGACGCCTTCCGCGCCGAGGTCGCCGCCTACGACGGCATGGGCGCCCTCTACGGACTCCAGCGCGCGGACGCCTGGTCCGGCGTCGGCTACGCGGACGGCATCACGGCCGCGGACGCGGCCGGCGTGGCCGACGCGGTCCAGCGGCACGTCGTGGAGAACACCCGGCTGGGCATCCCGGTGCTCCTGGTGGAGGAGGTGCCCCACGGCCACCAGGCCCTGGACGGCACGGTCCTGCCCGTCAACCTGGCCGTGGGCGCCACCTGGGACCCGGAGCTGTACGAGGCGGCTGCCGCCGGAGCCGGGGCCGAACTACGCGAGCGCGGCGGCCATGTGGCCCTCGTCTCCGCTCTCGACCTCGCCCGCGATCCGCGCTGGGGCCGTACGGAGGAGTGTTTCGGCGAGGACCCGTATCTGGCCGCACGGTTCACGCGGGCCCTGGTACGCGGCATGCGCACGGCGGGTGTGGCCGTCGTGCTCAAACACTTCGCAGGCCAGGGCGCGGCTCTCGGTGGCCGCAACAGCGCGGCGACCGAACTCGGCGCGCGTGAACTCCACGAGATACACCTGGCGGCGGCCAGGGCCGGGGTCCGGGCGGGCGCCGCGGGGGTGATGGCGGCCTACAACGAGTTCGACGGACTGCCCTGCGTCGCCAACCGGGAGCTGCTGACGGACCTGCTGCGGCGGCGGTGGGGTTTCGACGGCCTCGTCATGGCGGACGGCACCGCCATCGACCGCCTCGTCAGGCTGACGGCCGACCCGGTCGCCGCGGGCGCGCTGGCGCTTGAGGCGGGGTGCGACCTGAGCCTGTGGGACGACTGCTTCCCCCGTCTCGCCGAAGCCGTCGCCCGCGGCCTGGTCACCGAGGAGACCCTGGATGACGCCGTCGCCCGGGTGCTGACGATGAAGTTCCGCCTGGGCCTGTTCGAACAGCCTTTTACTCCCGACACGCCACCGGAACCGGCAGCGCCCCCGCCCCCACCGCTGCGAGAGCTGAGCGAGCGCTTGGCCCGCGCCTCGGTCACCCTGCTCGCCCACGACGGGCGGACCCTGCCGCTCACCGAACGGGCACGCCGGATCGCCGTCCTCGGCCCCGGTGCCGACTCCCTCCCCCAGCAACTCGGCGACTACACCGCACCGCAAAGACCCGGTACCGGCTGCACGGTCCTGGACGACATCCGTTCCGCCGCCCCGCCCGGCACCGACGTCACCCACGCGCCCGGTTGCCGGCTGGTCGGCGCCGACCTCGGCGGCATCCCGCGCGCCGTGGCGCTGGCGGCGGACGCTGACGTCGCCGTCGTCGTCCTGGGCGGATCCAGCGCCCGAGGCCACGACACCGCCTTCGCCGCCAACGGCGCCGCGCTGCCGCCGGCAGGCGACCTGTCGAGCATGACGGGAGGCGAAGGCGTCGACCTCGCCGACCTGCGGCTGCCGACCGGTCAGACAGAACTGCTGCGGGCCGTGGCAGCCACGGGGGTGCCCGTCGTCGTGGTCCTCGTCCAGGGCCGGCCGCACGCGCTGCCCGAATTCTCCGGCACGGTGGGGGCCCTGCTGAGCGCCTGGTATCCGGGGCCCTGGGGCGGACGCGCGATCGCCGACGTCCTGTTCGGCGCGGCCGACCCCGAAGGCCGCCTCCCGGTGTCCGTGCCCCGCTCCTCGGCGCAGCTCCCCGTCCACTACAACGGCAAGGACCACGGCTACCGCGGCTACGTCGACCAGAGCGCCCGTGCCCGCTACGCCTTCGGCCACGGCCTGTCCTACACCACGGTCGGCTACGCGCCGCCCCGGCTGTCCCGCTCGCGCGTCACCACCGACCGCCCGGCCCTGACGTGCCGTGTCACCGTGTACAACACCGGTGACCGACTCGTCCGCGAGACGGTGCAGCTGTACGTACGGCGCGTGTCCGGCGGCTCGTCGTGGCCCCGCACCCGCGAACTGCGCGGCTTCACCCGGCTCACCCTGCCCCCGCGGCAGGCGGCGGAAGCCGTCTTCGAGATCGACCACGAGACACTGGCATCGGTCACCCGCGACCTCGAACGCGCCGTCGAGAGCGGCGAGCTCGCCCTGGAGACGGGGCCCTCGTCCGACCGTACGCAGGAAGCGCGGCTGATCGTCGAAGCCGAGCCCGCCCGCGCACCACGGACGGCGCGGCAACCGACCGCCGAAGGGCAGATCCGTCACCCCCAGGAGGGAGACTCGTACCCGGACGGGGGAAGGTGACCCCGTACCGCCCCCCGGCACGCGCACCGCGACCAGGATGCGGGTCATGGCACCCTTTCGTCTCCGCTCCCTCGCCCGGCTGCACCCGCGCCGACATGTCCCCGCAGGAGGTGCGGCGGCTGGAGGAGCGCAACCAGGAGAAGTACGGCAACCCGCTCGGCCCGACAGCCGACCAGCTCCACGCCAAGTACGGCTCCTGGAGGGCGGTCAGCGACGCCGCGACCCGCACCAGCGAAGCCGTCGACGGCGAACTCGGCCTCGCGTACCGGCCGTGCCCCTGCGACGCGGAGCCGCGTTCGGACGCGGAAGTGGCTCCGCGCATGGGTCAGACTCCGCGCACGGGTCAGGCTCCGCGCACGGGGCAGACTGCGCGCACGGGTGGGGCTCCGCCGCAGGCGGCCGGCGCGGTGGGCTGAGCGCACGGGAGGAGCCGGGCGGCACGGCACGTCATGCGCTCTCGCCGCCCCGACAGGCGCCGGACGGGAGCTGATCGGGGTCGACGCCCGTCAGCTCCCGGCTGGCGTCCCACAGCCGTGCGGCGCAGTCCCTGTCCGCCAACTGCCGCCACACCGGTTCGCCCCTGGGCTTCCCCCGCAGCCGGAAGACGCGCGGCCCCCACAGCTGTCCGCCGCCCACCGCCGGGTCGAGCACGGCGCGGACGGCGGACCACGCCCCGGCGTGCTTCCCCTGGAGAACGAGGCCCGCGGGCAGGCTTCGCACTCGCGCCGGGCCGGTCCGCACATGGACCGGCGGACGTGAGGGGGTCAGGGAGTCCAGCGCGCCACCGGGGTGCACCACCACGCTGGTCACGGTGGAGCCCGCCGCTCGCAGGCGGCGTTCGAGTTCGAGTCCGAAGTACATCTGCGCCAGCTTCGAGCGCCCGTAGGTCCGCTTGGGCCGGTAGTCGTGGAGCGACTGGAGGTCGTCCAGGTCGAGCCGCTCGGACTTCGCCGCGAAGCTGCCCATGGTCACGACGCGTCCGGCAGGCGCGGCCGACAACAGGGGCATCAGCCAGTGTGTCAGCGCGAAGTGGCCCAGGTGGTTGGTGCCGAACATCAACTCGTCGCCCGTCCGGGTCTCCTGCCGAGGAGGCCGGTCGAGTGCGACCCCGGCGTTGTGCACGACCGCGTCGAGCCGCTCCAGTTCGAGTGCCTCCGCCGAGGCGGGCAGGGACGAAAGATCGGCCAGGTCGAGCCGCACGGACCGCAGGTGCGCGCCGGGAACCCGGGATCGGACGGCGCGCACGGCGGCTTCGGCCCTCGCCGGGTTCCGGCTGCCCAGCACGACGACAGCTCCCGTCGCGGCCAGTTGTTCCGCGACGAAGTAGCCGATACCGGCGTTGCCACCGGTGACCAGGACGGTGCGGCCCTCGGCGCGGGGCAACCGGTGGACGTCCCACGGCGGGACGGTGGACGCGGACGGCATGACGGCGACTCCCCTGGAACCGAGCGAAAGAATCCTGTGCACGACCGCCCCGGAAGCTCCGCGCGGCCCGTGCCCCTCACGGTGGCAGCGGCCACCGACATCTTCCAGACAGATCACCGACAGCGACGCTGCAGCCAGGCAACGAGGAGCTGCCCGCACGGTTGGCTCGACTACCGCAGCTCCTTGGCGGGGACGGGTTCCCAGCCGGCATCGTCAAAGGGCGGATAGCTCTCGCCGCCCATTCGCTCGGCCGCATCGATGTAGGCGGCAAGCGCGTCGCGAGATTGGGCGAGAGTGGCCATCTGATCGTTCAGCCGCTGCAGCCGTGACCGCATCGCGGCCAGTAGTTCGGGACACCCTGGCAGCTCCGGGGCCTCTCCGAGCGCACACGGCAGCACGTACGCGATGTCTTCGGAGGACAGACCGGCGCCAAGCAGGTGCCTGATCTGCTTCACCCGCAGGACGGCCTTCTCGTCGTACTCGCGATAACCATTGGCGCCACGGTCCGCCTCCAGCAGCCCCTGGGCCCCGTAGTAGCGCAACTGATGAGTGTGGACTCCCGTCCGACGGCTCAGTTCCCCAATCAGCATCGCACCCTCGCTTGACCTTCACACCGGTATCAACGTTGACGATGCTGTCATGAACAACAGCACCAAAACACCCGTGACCATCATCGGACTCGGCCTGATGGGCCGGGCACTCGCCAGCGCATTTTTGCAAGCCGGGCATTCCACCACCGTGTGGAATCGCACCTCCTCCAAAGCCGACCAACTGGTGGCCGAGGGTGCACGGCTAGCGCCGACCGTTGGCGACGCGCTCAAGGCCGGTTCGCTAACGATCACCTGCGTCACCGACTACACGGCCCTGTACGAGCTGCTCGGAGCGAACGATGCCGAGCTGGGCGGCACGATGTTGATCAACCTGACCTCGGGGAGTTCCGCCCAGGCCAGGGAAGCCGCCCGATGGGCCGAGCAGCGTGGTGCCCGCTACCTGGACGGCGCCATCATGGCCATTCCGTCGGCCGTCGGCACCGCTGATGCGGTAATACTGCACAGCGGGCCCCAGGCGGACTTCGAGGCGCACGAGTCGACACTCGGCGCGCTCGGCACTGTCTCCTACCTGGGGTCGGACCATGGGCTGGCGTCGCTGTACGACGTGGCCGGCCTGGCCATGATGTGGAGCGTCCTGAACGCGTGGCTCCAGGGCACTGCCATGATCAGGACGGCTGGCGTGGACGCCGCGACGTATGCACCGTTCGCGCAGCAGATCGCCACCGGTGTGGCCGAATGGCTGCCTGGATACGCCGAGCAGATCGACAGCGGTTCCTTCCCGGCTGAGGTCTCGGCCCTGGAGACCGACGCGCGGGCGATGGAGCACCTGATCGAGGAGAGCACGGCGGTGGGGGTGAACACCGAACTGCCGAAGTTGCTCAAGGCTATGGCCGACCGGGCGATCGCCGCCGGACACGGCGCAGAGCAATATCCCGTGCTGATTGAGGAGTTCGGCAAGCTCCACAACGACTGACCGACCGCGACACCGGGATCCAGCCAGCTCAGGGAATCGAGGTCTGCCCCGGACCGCCCGCGCCAGCACGACCACCGTCGCTACCCCGAACTGCTCAAGCCAACTCCGCCGACCGCGAGCAGGCTGAGCTGGGGCAGTGGCCGAGGAGTGGACGATCTCGACGAAACTGCCTAGGTCGAAAGAGCGGGACCGTCCGCGCCTTTGTGCCGATGCCCACGCGCGGCGCGGGCCCGCACGATGGCCACCATGTCAACCACACCCTCACCCTCAGTGCCCGGGACCGGGGCCGGGGCCGGGACCGGGACCGGCAGCAGGACCGGGACCGGGGCCGGGGCCGACAGCGGCGCCGGGTCCCGGAGCGCCTCCGGTACTGCCGTCGCGGCCGATACCCGGCGCGGTCCGGGGCACGCGACCGAACCTGACGCTGGGCCTCGCCCCGGGCCCGCCTCGCGCACCTGGGCCGTCGTGCTGGCCTCCAGCGTCGGTCAGTTCCTCGTCGTCCTGGACGTCTCCGTCGTCAACGTCGCGCTGCCGAGCATGCGCGAGGGGCTGTCGCTGAGCGGCACGGCGCTGCAATGGGTCGTCAACGCCTACGCCCTCACCTTCGCGGGCTTCCTGCTGCTGGGCGGGCGGGCGGCCGATCTGTTCGGACGCAAGCCCGTCTACCTTCTGGGGCTGGGCCTGTTCACCGCGGCGAGCCTGGTGGGCGGTCTGGCGCAGAACGCGGAGATGCTCGTCGCGGCGCGCGCCGCGCAAGGCATCGGCGCCGCGGTCCTCGCCCCCGTCACCCTCTCGTTGCTCACCTCGACCTTCCCCGAGGGGCCCGCGCGCACGCGGGCGATCGCCACCTGGACAGCCGTGGGGACGGCCGGCGGTGCCGCCGGCGGACTGATCGGCGGGGTGCTCACCGACCTGCTTTCCTGGCGTTGGGTGCTGCTGGTCAACGCGCCGGTCGGAGCACTGGTCGTCGCGGTCGTCGCGTTCGGGTTGCGGGAGCGCGGCGAGCGGACCGGCCGTCGGGGTCTCGACCTGCCCGGTGCCGCCCTGGTGACGGTGGGGGTCGCCGCTCTCGCCTACGGCGTCGGGCAGACGGAGGCGCACTCGTGGACGGCAGCCGACGTGATGGCACCGCTGGTGGGCGGTCTCCTCGCGCTGGCCGCCTTCGTCGCGGTGGAGGCACGCTCCGCCGCGCCGCTCGTGCCGCTGCGGCTGTTGCGGCTGCGCGCCGTTGCGGCCGGGAACGTGGTGACCCTCGTCGCGATGACCGGCGCCTTCGCGATGTGGTACTTCCTCTCGCTGTACATGCAGAACGTGCTCGGCTACTCCGCGATCCGGGCCGGTCTGTGCTTTCTGCCGCACACCGCGGCGGTCATCGTCGGGTCCAAGGCCGCGCCCCGGCTGATGAACCGGTTCGGCACCCGTCTGATGGTGGCCGCGGGCGGCGTGGTGGCGACGGCGGGGTTCGGCTGGCAGGGTCTCGTCCTGACGGCCGACGGCACGTTCTGGGGAACCCTTCTGGGCCCCGGCGTCCTGATGGCGGGCGGCATCGGTCTGTTGATGACACCGCTGACGGACGCGGCGACGACCGGGGCCGCCGCCTGCGAGGCAGGGGTGGTCGCCGGTCTGGTCAACACCTCACGGCAGATCGGCGGCGCACTCGGCCTCGCCGTCCTGGGCGCCGTCGCCGCGGCCACTGCCACACACGGCGCCCGCCCCTCTCGGGCCGAACTCGCAGACGGCTATGCGGCCGCCTATCTGGCGGCGGCTGCGCTCACGGCACTCTCGGTCCTGCTCGTCGGGCTGCTGCCGCGCGCCGCCGAGCCCGCACCGGGTGAGCGGGAGGCGAGCGCGGCCGGCGGGCACTGACGGGGTGCCGGCGCCCGCGACGCCGCGTGCGCCAGGAGGCGGCCCGCTACGCGAGTCGGCCGATCCCGCCGTACCAGGAGACCTCGGCGTGGGAGGGGCGCTCGGCCTCCGGCACGGTGGAGCGCCAGTCGGAGACGACCTGGATGCCGGGGTCGACGAGCTCGAAGCCGGCGAACAGGTCTGCCAGGGCTGACTTGTCGCGCAGGGTGAGGGGGACGCCCTGCGCGCGGTAGGCGGTCTGGACGCCGAGCGCCGTGCTGGGGGAGATCTCGGCAGTGGCGTGCGAGAGGACGAGCATGCTGCCGGGGGCCAACGCGCCCCGGAGCTGCTCGACGAGGGCGGCGGGGTCTTCCTCGTCGGACAGGAAGTGCAGGATCGCCACCGCGAGCACGGCCACCGGCTGGGAGAAGTCGAGCAGAGCCTGGGTCTCGGGGTGTTCGAGGATTGCGCGCGGGTCGCGGATGTCGGTCTGGATGACGGTGGTGCGCTCGTCGGTGCTCAGGAGCGCCCTGCCGTGGGCGAGGACGATGGGGTCGTTGTCGACGTAGACGACGCGCGCGGAGGGGTCGTGCGCCTGGGCGACCTGGTGGACGTTGTGCGCGGTGGGCAGGCCGGAACCGATGTCGAGGAACTGCCGTATGCCGGCCTCCTCGACGAGGTACCGCACGGCCCGGCCGAGGAACTTGCGGTTCTCCCTGGCCGCGGTGCGCAGCGTCGGGAAGGCCGACACCGCGTTCTCCGCGGCTTTCTGGTCGGCCGGGTAGTTGTCCTTGCCTCCCAGGAGGTAGTCGTACATGCGGGCCGAGTGCGCCTCGCCGATCCGCAGGGCGGCTCCGCTCGACTCCTGGGCGCCCACGGCGCCCTCCGCCGCTCCCGGTGCGGTCTCGTCGTGCATGTTGCCGGTATGCGTCATATTTCCTCCGCCGCTCGCTCCAACTCCCGTCAGGCGCCGGGCACATGCCCCGCCCGGGCGGTACGAAGCCTATCCGGCCCCTGAACGGGAACGACACCGACACCGGTGACCTCCGGCGGAGGCCGCGCGCTGCCCGGCCACTCGTCCGCGGGGGGCGCGCACAGGGCTCTGACGCGGTTTCTACTGGAGGGTAGGCACGACCCGGCGCTTGTTATACAGTCCGTCTAACAAGGGTGTGGGGCGCCTCCGGGGACGCCTCACCGAGACGCCTGTCAGCGGCCGGTCCTCGCACCGCGAGACCGGCGAAGGCGGCCGGTCGGCGGCCGGGCACCGACCCGGCCGCACCGACGGCCGACCGGGACGGCCCGCTATCCGAACCGAGGAGTCGCAGCATGGCAAGCAGCACCACCCGGCCGGACACATCCGCGAACGCCGACCAGAACGACGCACACCAGGTCAACGACGAACACGACGTCGCCAGGCGGCTGTTGGACTCCTCCGCGAAGCTGTCCTACGACCCGCGGACAGAGGTCGACTGGGACACCCCGCTCGACGAGAGCTACCACGGCGCGAGCCCGGAGTGGAGCACGCTGTACGGAACCTCCTACTGGCGCGAGATGACCGAGACGCAGCGCAAGGAACTGACCCGCCAGGAGGCCGCTTCGGTGGCCGGCACCGGCATCTGGTTCGAGATCATCCTCCAGCAGATGATCCTGCGCGACGTCTACGCCAAGGACCCCTCCCAGGACAAGGTCCAGTGGGCGCTGACCGAGATCGCCGACGAGTGCCGGCACTCGATCATGTTCGCCCGCGGTGCCAAGAAGCTGCGGGCCCCCGCCTACCAGCCGCGCTTCCTCGCCCGCGAACTGGGCCGCGCCTTCAAGACCCTCGCGTTCGGGGAGGCCGCCTACGCGGCGATCCTGGTCGCCGAGGAGGTCCTCGACGTCATGCAGCGGGACTGGATGCGGGACGAACGGGTCGTCCCGTTCGTGCGCACCATCAACAACATCCACGTCGTGGAGGAGTCGCGGCACATGAAGTTCGCCCGCGACGAGACGCGCAAGCGGCTGGCGAAGGCGGGGTGGGTGCGCCGGCAGATCAACGCCTTCGTGATCTCCATCGCTTCCTACGTCATCGTCACCAGCATGGTGAACAAGAAGGTGTACGCCACCGCGGGCCTCGACGAGGAACGCGCGCTCGCCGAGGCCCGCGCGAACGCACACCACAAGTCGATGATGCGCTCCAGCTGCGCGGGGCTGATGGAGTTCCTCGCCTCGGCCCGCCTGCTGACCAAACCGGCGCTCATCTTCTACAAGCGCGCCCACCTCATCTGACCGTCCGCCGACGCAGGCGCCGACAGAACTGATCCCATGACCTACGCCATCAGTCAGAACTGCTGCAACGACGCGACGTGCGTGTCCGTCTGCCCGGTCAACTGCATCCATCCTGCCCCGGGAGAGCGGGGCTTCGGCAGCACCGAGATGCTCTACATCGATCCCGCCGCGTGCATCGACTGCGGTGCCTGCGCCGACGCCTGCCCGGTGGACGCGGTCTTCCCCGTGGAGAGCCTCACCGGGCCGCAGCGCACGTACGCCCGGATGAACGCCGACTACTACGCGGACACACCGACACCCGAGCCGGCCACCGACAGCCCCAACTTCCACAGCTGGAGCGAACCGGCCTTCACCCGGACCCTGCCCGCCGACTTCACCGCGCCCCGGGTCGCGATCGTGGGGACGGGCCCGGCCGGCATGTACGCGGCCGAGGACCTGCTGCTGCACACGGCGGCCGAGGTCACGCTCCTGGACCGGCTGCCGGTGGCCGGTGGACTGGTGCGGTACGGCGTGGCGCCCGACCATCCGGCGACGAAGAAGATCGGTGAGACCTTCGCCAGGTTCCACCACCATCCCCGGGTCAGGATGGCGCTGGGCGTCGAGGTCGGCGAGCACCTCACCGCGCAGGAGGTGGCCGCCCACCACGACGCCGTCATCTACGCGGTGGGCGCCCCCGGTGACCGGCGGCTCGGCATCCCGGGCGAGGAGGCGACAGGCAGTATCTCCGCCACCTCGTTCGTGGCCTGGTACAACGCCCACCCCGACATCCCGGCGGACGCGATCGACCTGTCCACTCCGCGCGTCGTCGTGGTCGGCACAGGCAACGTCGCCCTCGATGTGGCCCGCATCCTCCTCACCGACCCGGAGGAACTGGCCGGCACGGACATCGCCGACCACGCGCTGGAGGCACTGCGGGCCAGTGCGGTACGCGAGGTCGTGCTGCTGGGGCGCCGCGGGCCCGAGGACGCCGCGTGCACCCGGCCCGAGCTCCTCGCCCTGACCCACCTGCCCGGCGTCCACCTGGTCGTCGACGACCACGACACGCGCATCGGCCCCGCGATCGACGCGGCAGGCCCCGAGGACAAGGCGGCGCTGCTGCGGGGCATCGACCGTGAGCAGGTCGACTACGCCGGGCTGCCGGGCGGCGACAGACGGCGCCTGGTCTTCCGGTTCCACTCGGCGCCCGTCGAGGTGCGCTCCGCCGCAGAGGGCCGTCCCGCACCCGGTGTCGCAGGCGTCCGGGTCACGGGAAGCGCGGGACAGGTGGACATCGGCGCGGGCATGCTGCTGCGGGCCATCGGCTACCGGGGCGCACCCGTCCCCGGGCTGCCGTTCGACGAGGGCGACGGGACGGTCCCGCACGAGAAGGGCCGGGTCGTCGGCCGGACCGGTACCTACGTGGTGGGATGGATCAAGCGCGGCCCCAGCGGCGGAATCGGCGCCAACCGCGCCTGCGCGGCCGAGACCGTGACCACCCTCCTCGACGACGTCGCGAACGGCGCTCTCCCGCAACCTGCGCACTCGGGGAAGGCGTTCCGGCGGCTGGTCCGCCGCCGGAACCGCCACGTGGTGGACGCGCGCGGGCTGGCCGCCATCGACCGCGCCGAGCAGGCCCGGGGCAGCCGCAGCGGCAGGCCACGCAGCAAGCTGGCCACCGTTCCCGAACTGGTGGCCGCCTCGAAGACGCGCCTCCCCCTCCCCCGCTGACCGGGACCCGCCCTTCCAGCCCGCCGTGTCCCGCCGACGGTGCGTGAGGGGTCTGTGGGCTG
>NZ_JASKYT010000469.1:0-5040 GCF_041028275.1 Streptomyces sp. PU-14G | reverse complement strand
CCCCCGTGCCCCGTTCTCGGCGAACCGCCAGATGGCGACCTGCGTCCCGGCAGCGGCGGCCTGCGGAGTGAGCCGCTTGGCTCCCGCCGCCTTCGCCAGCGCCTGGAGGTCGTTCCTGTGCGGGTAGGAATGGTCGACGACCCAACGGATCCGGCCCGCGTTGCGGTTGCCCCACAACGGCGACGTCTTCCCCTCCCCCTCGGCATAACGCGACTGCTCCTGTACGGGGTTGAGCGCGTCGATGCCGTAGGTCTGCAGGGTGCCGCCGCCGTCGACGGCCATCTCGAAGAGCCCGGCGCTGATCTCCTGCCGCTCGCCGTCCACCGTGATGACCGCCTCGTCGGCCGTCGTGAGGCCGTTCAGCGTGGCGGTCGCCCCGTTCCGCTGCTCCGGCTGCCCTCCGGCCGGCACGCCCTGGGCGGCGTACTGGCCCGCCGCGGGGTGTGCCGCCGGATGTGCCGCCCCCGGATGTGCCGCCGCTGGTGGCGCACCCGCCGCCACGCAGGCTGCGGACAGCCCGGTGGCCACGGCGGCGGCCATGAGTCGGTGAGCCGTCCGCGCGCGTACAGAAGTCATGGTCTTCCCCTCTTGGCAGCGCGCGCACGAGGCCGTCTCGCCCCCGTGCGGCCGGTCTGCCGCAAAGCTGAACCCCCCGGTCGGTACGGGTGGGATCGTAGGAAGATCAACAGCGCGGAATCCCCAGGATTCACGGCGGACACACATTCCGACTCGGAATCGTTATCAGCGAATCCGGCGGACCGGGACGATCACGGCGCACCTCGTTGACCTGGAACGCTTCCTTCCGCCACGGCTTCGGACACCAGCGCCTCGCCATTCGACCCCCCTGCCTCGACCGGTTCCGCACCGGAACCACCCGTTC
Organism: Streptomyces sp. PU-14G; assembly: GCF_041028275.1. Taxonomy (NCBI): domain Bacteria; kingdom Bacillati; phylum Actinomycetota; class Actinomycetes; order Kitasatosporales; family Streptomycetaceae; genus Streptomyces; species Streptomyces sp. PU-14G. The sequence continues at coordinate 4,160 of NZ_JASKYT010000469.1, read as the reverse complement.
CGCCAGCACGTGCTCCGCCCTTGCGAGCGGACCGCCCGGGCCGGGCATTCCGGACGAGTTGGTCAACGGGCTGCCCGGCGACGGACTGCCCGGCGACGGCCTCCCCCGCAACGGCCTCCCCGGCGGGCTGCTCACCTCCTCCTCCGGCCGAGCCCCTTTTGACTCGTTCGCCCCCACCCGCGGTCTGCGGCTGCGCGGCGGGCCCAAACGGGTCGGGCACCGCCGCGTCCAACGGCGGCCAGGCGGGCGCGGGGCCCCGCGTCAGCTCCGGGGCCGCGCGGGACATCCGGACGAAGGCGGCCGTGCCGCGCGACAGGTCATGCCCCACCGTGGCAGCCGTCAGGTCGGCGTTCAGATAGCGCCTGCCCTCCCGCTCCTCCTCCGCGAGCCGCAGCTGCCCCCGGACGACGACGGGTTCGCCGCGGGACAGCGACGAGGCGACATTGGTGGCGAGGGAACGCCAGGCCCACACCGTGTAGAAGCTGGTGGAGGCGTCCGTCCACTGCTCGGTGCGCCTGTCGAAGCGCCGCACCGTGCTGGCGAGCCTGAACCTGGCCACCGGAACCCCGGACGACGAGGTCCAGTGGTCGACCTTCGTCGCCACGTTGCCCATCACCGTCACGTGCGTCTCATACATGCGAACCACCCCCGTGCAGCGGCGGACCGGCCGCCGCTGCCCTGTGTTCTCGTGCCGTCTTCTGCTTCCGGTTTCCAGGGTGGGGGAGGAGGCGAGGCCGTGGGGAAAAGGGCTCGAATCTGTGGATTACTCGCTGGTTGTGCACAAGTCGGTCACCGAAGTGGGTGACGGATCGCCTCCCGCGGCCCTCCGCGCGTCCCCCGGGGTGTCCGGCCACTCATCCCGGGCGCCCGGCCACTCACCCCTGACGCCCGGCCACTCATCCATGGCACCCGGCGATTCGCCCCTGGCGCCCGGCGATTCGTCCGTGGTGCCCGGCCACCGGCCCTCGACGGTCGACAGATGCGCCCACGTGCCCAGAGGGTCTCCCGCGGCTCCGACCGATCCCGCCGCGATGGCGAACTGCTCCCGCACCTCGCGGTAGCGGACGAGCTCCGCCGCCACCGGTTCCAGCACCCGCTCCCTGCCGCAGGAGGCGGCGAGCTGCCGCAGCCTGCGTTCCGCCTCCAGCCCGTAGGCGCGGGCGGGGCCGCGCGCCGCCCTCCGGCATCCCCAGGCGAGCAGCGGCCCGGCCGACGTGGCCGCCATCAGGGCCGCGCAGGGCAGCAGAACGGTGCGCGTGACGCCGCCCGCCATCGCGACCGTGGCCAGCACCCACGCGACAGCGGCCAACTGAAGCCCGAGGAGCAGCCACTGGCCCCCCAGCGCGGCGGTGTGCCACGGCGGACGCGACGCCCTCACCGCCCGCCGCCGCCCCGCACGGGAGGAGCGGGAGAAGCGGGGGAAGCGGGAGAAACGGAAGAGGCGCGGGAGGTGAAAGAGGTGAAAGGCGTGGGAGAGACGGGAGGGGCGCGATGAGCGCGGCGCCCGAGAGGCATCCGCCTGCGTACCGTCCGGCGCCACCTCCCCCGCTGCGCCGTCCGGGGCCTGCTCGTCCGGGAGCCTGCCTCCCGGATGTGCCCCGGCCGGGGTGCCCCCCTGGGACTGGGCCGGGATCGCCTCCGCAACCGACGCGGACGTGCTCGCGTCCGGTTGGCCTTCGGCGCCGGGGGCCGACGGGACGCCGGCGTCCTGCTCGCGGCCGGGCGGACGGTGGTCCGCCGGGCCGGGGGCGATGCGGGTGTCGGCAGCGCAGGTCGCCATGACCTCGTCCAGGACCTCCGGCAGGCCTGCCGCGCCGCGCCGCGCGGACTCCCGGACGGTGCGCGCCCAGGCGCTGGGCAGACCTGCGGCAGCCGCGTCGGCCACCTCCCGCACAGCTTGCGCCACCACGGGCCGGGCGGCACGCGGCTGTTGCAGCGTCTCACGTTCCCGCCCGCCGCCACGGGCACGCTTGCCGCTGTGGACGCCGGTGACGGACTCGCCGCCCGCGCCCGCCCCTGGCTCTGGCTCTGTCTCCGGCGCGGGCTCCGGCTCCGTACGGGTGTCGGCACCCGTACCGATGCGCGCACCCACACCCGCCCCGGCGCCCGACACCGACTGCGACTGCGGCTGCGACTGCGACTGCGATTCTGGCTCCGAATCCGCCTGCGACTCCGGTCCCGACTCCGGTTGCGGACCTGGTTGTGTCCCCGCGCCGGTCGTCGGCTCGCGGGAGTGTTCGGCGCGGTCGGCGAGGCCGGGACGGGAGGCGTACCAGCGCAGGGCCCGCACCCAGGGGGTGCCGCAGGAGCGTGCGGCCTGTCGCAACCAGGTGCGTTCGGCGGCCTGCCCCGCGGCGGCGGCACCGACGGCGACGGCCAGGCGGTCCTCGAAGTCCTCGCGAGCGCGTTCGGTGAGCCCGACGGGGCCGCCCGCCGAACCAGATCCAGGACCAGGAACGGGACCGGGATCGGCGTAGACGGGGCGGAGGCGTTCCATGGTGCCGTCGAGGTCGGCGCTGAGCCGCAGGACGGCGGCGCGCTGCTGTGCGACGAACTCACCCAGCTCCTCGTGCAGTACGCCGATGCCCTCGTGGGTGAGCGCGGAGGCGGACAGGACGACGGCACCCGGTTCACCGTGCTCGCCCAGCGCCATACCGTCCTCGTCCAGCAGCCGCCGCAGGTCGTCGAGGACGGCGTCGACGGCGTCACGGGTGAGGCGGTCGGTCTGGTTGAGGACGACGAAGGTGACCTCGGCGTGGCCGGCCAGGCGACGCAGGTAGCTCTCGTGCAGGACGGCGTCCGCGTACTTCTCCGGGTCGACGACCCACACCACCGCGTCGACCAGTTCGAGCAGCCTGTCCACCTGCTCGCGGTGGCCCGGTGCGGCGGAGTCGAGGTCGGGCAGGTCGATGAGGACCAGACCGCTCAGGCCGATCTCGCGGGTGCGGTGCCGGGCGTGCTGCGGGATGCCGAGCCTGTCGAGCAGCCCCTCGGGGCCGGCGTCGCCCTCGCGGCCGGCCGCCTCCCACGTGCAGGCGACGGGGGCGGCGGTGGTGGGGCGGCGCATGCCGACCTCGGAGAGGCGGGCGCCTGCCAACGCGTTGAACAGCGACGACTTGCCGCTGCCCGTGGCGCCCGCGAGCGCCACGGTGGTGTAGGAGCGGGGCAGGCCCCGACGGGCCGCCGCCTCGTCCAGCATCCGCCCCGCCTCGGCCAGTACCTCGGTGTCGAGCCGGGTGTGAGACAGGCCGACGAGCTCGCGCAGGGCTCCGAGCCGCTGCCGCAGCAGCTGCTCTCCCGCGCCCCGCGCGTCCAGTACGTCCGCACCTTCGCCTGTCTCCCATGCTCCACGGCGCGCGTTCTGGTGTGCGTCCCGGTGCGCGGCCACGTACTCGTCCCAGGGGAACCCGCCGGTCGTGTCCTCACCGCCGTGCCCGGTCGCGTGGGCGCTGTGCCCGGGAACGCCGTCGGCGTGACCGGCAACGTCGAGGTCCGGCACCTCGTCGCCCCGGTGGCCGTCGCCGCGCACCTCCCGGCGTGCCTCTCCTTCCGCCGCTCGGGGAATCCGGGCGGCGGCGGCCGGAGCGGAGACGGCTCCGGCCGCGTCGGTGCGGAGAGCGGTCCCGGTCTCCGTGACGAGGCCGGAGCCCACGCCTGCGTCCGTGCTCGGGCTCGGCCCCGAGCTCGGGCCCGAGCCGCTGTCGACGCCCGCGGGAGCGGCGGCGCCGGTGCCTGAGCTCGTTCCGGTACTCGTCTCCGTGCTCGCGCCCGTAGCGGTGTCAATACCGGTATCGACACCGGTACCGGTACGGGTCGCGCTGCCGTAGGAGTCCGGCCAGGACGCACTGCGCCAGGGCGGCGCCAGGCCGGGGGCGAGGGAGTCCGTCTCCCGCTGCACGCCGTCATCGACAGGGGCGTGCATGTACGTCAGCGGCTCCCGGCCGTCCGGCTCCTGGAGGTGACCGGTGCTGTGCTGTCCAGTGCTGTGCTGTCCCGTGCTGTGCTCGGCCGGCTCCGGGACACGCTGTGCGCGGACCCGGCGGGCAATGACACCGTCATCCCAGACGAGCCCCGTCTCACTCGTGACGGCCCGCGCGCCCTGCGAGCCGTCCACCGCCCGCGAGTCCGCTTCACCGTCTGCCCCAGCCTCGGTTCCGGCC
>NZ_JASKYT010000468.1:0-5055 GCF_041028275.1 Streptomyces sp. PU-14G | reverse complement strand
AGCTTGTGCAGCCGGGCCGCTGCTGACCCGGCTGCACAAGCTGACGCGCTCGGACTGCACGACCCGCAACAAGCGCAAGGCCCAGGCGCTCTCGCGGGCGTACGACGGCCTGGAGGAGCGGATCGCGCGGCTTCAGGAGCAGGAGGAGCCCCCGGGGGGGCCGGCGGGTCAGCCCTCCTGCCGGTCCCACCACTTCCTGAGCTCCGCCACGGCCGCCTCGTGCCCCAGCGGCCCGTGCTCCAGGCGCAGCTCCAGCAGGTACTTGTACGCCTGCCCCACCACGGGCCCCGGCTCCACGCCGAGCTCGCGCATGATCTCGTTGCCGTCGAGGTCGGGCCGGATCGCCTCCAGCTCCTCCTGCTCCTGAAGCCGCGCGATCCGCTCCTCCAGGCCGTCGTACGCCCGCGAGAGCGCCTGGGCCTTGCGCTTGTTGCGGGTCGTGCAGTCCGAGCGCGTCAGCTTGTGCAGCCGGGTCAGCAGCGGCCCGGCGTCCCGGACGTAGCGGCGCACCGCCGAGTCCGTCCACTCTCCGGTGCCGTACCCGTGGAAGCGCAGATGCAGCTCCACCAGCCGTGAGACGTCCTTGACCAGCTCGCCGGAGTACTTGAGCGCGGTCATCCGCTTCTTCGTCATCTTCGCTCCCACCACCTCGTGGTGGTGGAAGGAGACCCGGCCGTCCTTCTCGAACCTGCGGGTCTTCGGCTTGCCGATGTCGTGGAGCAGCGCCGCCAGCCGCAGGGTGAGGTCGGGCCCTTCCTCCTCCAGGTCGATCGCCTGGTCCAGAACGGTCAGCGAGTGCTCGTAGACGTCCTTGTGCCGGTGGTGCTCGTCCCGCTCCAGCCGCAGCGCGGGCAGCTCCGGCAGCACCCGCCCGGCCAGTCCGGTCTCCACCAGCAGTCGCAGCCCCTTACGGGGCCAGCGGCCGAGCAGCAGCTTGTTCAGCTCGTCCCGCACCCGCTCGGCGGAGACGATCTCGATACGGTCCGCCATCTCGGTCATGGCGTCCACGACCTCGGGCGCCACCTCGAAGTCGAGCTGCGCGGCGAAGCGCGCGGCGCGCATCATCCGCAGCGGGTCGTCGGAGAAGGAGGCCTGCGGGGTCCCCGGTGTCCGCAGCCTGCGGGCGGCCAGGTCCTCCAGGCCTCCGTGCGGGTCGACGAACTCCTTCTCGGGCAGCGCGACCGCCATGGCGTTCACCGTGAAGTCACGGCGGACCAGATCGTCCTCGATGGTGTCGCCGTAGGAGACCTCGGGCTTGCGGGAGGTGCGGTCGTAGATCTCCGACCGATACGTCGTCACTTCGAGTACGAAGTCCGACTTCTTGATCCCCACCGTGCCGAAGGCGATGCCGACCTCCCACACCGCGTCGGCCCACGGCCGCACCAGCCGCAGCACCTCCTCGGGCCGGGCGTCCGTGGTGAAGTCCAGATCGTTGCCGAGCCGCCCCAGCAGCGCGTCACGTACCGAACCGCCGACGAGAGCGAGCCGGAAGCCGGCCTCGCGGAAGCGGCGTGCGAGCTCGTCCGCCACCGGCGAGACACGCAGCAGCTCGCTGACGGCGCGCCGCTGCACCTCGCTCAGGTGCTCGGCTGCCGGGCCGTCCTCCGGGGCGGCCAGGGGCGTGGCGGGGGGCTGGTCGGGGCTGTCACTCATGGCGTTCGGCACAGCAGCACAGGGTACGTTGCCGCACCGGGTGCCCGCCGGGCGGCGGCGTCCCGGCTCCCGGCAGGCACCCGGCGGACACCGTGGTGATCTTGTGGTGGACGGCGCGGCACTTCCGTCCGTGAGGCATCGTTACCATCAGGGATCCAGAACGCACGACCCAGTACTGCACCTACATCACCCAGCAGCACCCAGCAGCACCTAGAACCACCCAGCAGCACCCAGCAGCACCCAGCACCAAGCGACGACGACGGACGACGGGATGGACGAGCGCGTGGCCGAGGCGGCTGAGAGTCAGGCTCCCCCTGCCCGTAGGGGGACGAACCGCTGGAGGCGCCGGGCTGCGGCGCTCCTCGCCGCCCTCCCCGTCCTGGCGGGGCCCCTCCTCCCTGCGGGCACCGCCACCGCGGCGTCCGCGTCCCCTGTGAGCGGCGCCACCGCGTCCGCCGTGACATCCGCCGCCACCGGGCCCGCGGCCCCGGCAGCCGCCGCTCCGGGAGCCGCCGCGGCACCCGCAGCCGCCGCAGCACCCCAGGGGAGCGGCTCCCGCAGCGCCCGTGTCTCTGTGAACGAGGTCACCCCCTCCGTCCCCGACGCGGGCGACACCCTCACCGTCAGCGGCACCGTCACCAACACCAGCAGCGCCACGCTGACCGACCTGGAGGTCGTCCCCCGCATCGGGCCCAGTCTCGGCTCGCGCAGCGCCATCGAGCAGGCGGCCCGCCGCCAGGGGTACCTGTCCGGAGCGGACGGCATCGAGGTCACCGGCGGGCACGGCGCCCGCCTGTCCGGCCTCGCTCCCGGCATCACCCGGCCGTTCACGCTGAAGATCCCCGTCAGCGATCTCCACCTGGGCTCCGACGGGGTCTACCAGCTCGGCGTCTCCCTCACCGGGCAGACCCGCTCCCGCCCCTACGAGCAGATCCTCGGCATCGGCCGCACCTTCCTGCCCTGGCAGGAGAAGGCGGGCAGCCCGAACACCCGGATCACCTACCTGTGGCCGCTGATCTCCACCCCGCACATGACCGCGCGCACCGAGTCCGACAAGCAGCAGACCCCGGTCTTCCGCGACGACAAACTGGCCGAGGAGCTGGCCCCCGGCGGGCGCCTCCAGCAGATGCTCGAACTCGGCAAGGATCTCGACGTCACCTGGGTCATCGACCCCGACCTGCTGGCGAGCGTCGACATGATGGCGGGCCGCTACCGGGTACACAAGCCCGGCGGCGACCCGGACGACACCGTCGCGGGCAAGGGCCAGGAGGACGCCAGGCGCTGGCTGGACGAGCTGCAGAAGGCCGTACACGGCAAGGAGGTCGTCGCCCTCCCGTTCGCCGATCCGGACCTGGCCTCGCTCGCCCACCGGGGCAAGACCGTCCCCGGGGCGCTCAGCTCCCTGGGGCAGGCCACGAAGCTGGCCCGCATCACGGTGAGGACGGTGCTCCACGTGAAACCGAACACCGACTTCGCCTGGCCCTACGAGGGCGCCGTCGACTCCTCCATCGTCGACGTGGCCACCTCGGCGGGCGCCCACAACGTGATCGCCCGCAGCGACAGCGTCCGGGACACCGGCCTCTCCTACAGCCCCACGGCGGCCCGCCCGATCGGCAGCGGCAACACCGCGCTGGTAGCCGACGAGCGGCTGTCCACCGCCTTCGAGGGCGACCTGTCCCGCGCCGACGCCGCCTCGCGCGCCGTGCAGCAGTTCACGGCCCAGTCCCTCGCGCTGGCGAGCCAGGTGCCCTCCCGCACCCGCAGTGTCGTCGTCGCCCCGCAGCGGATGCCGAGCGTCTCCCAGGCGCAGGCGATGGCCGAGGGCGTCGAGGCGCTCAGCGACAGCGGCTGGGCCACGACCGGCAGCCTGGCGGACGCCGCGAAGGCCAAGCCGGACCGGGGCGCCCAGCGCCGGATGCCGTCGCCCTCCTCCTACCCGTCGGCGCTGCGCAGGAGCGAGCTGCCCACCGCCGCGTTCGAGCAGGTCCGCAAGACGAAGGACGGCCTGGAGGACTTCAAGGAGATCCTCAGCGACCCCGAGCGCGTGATGCCGCCGTTCAGCACGGCCATAGACCGCGAGGTCTCCAACGCCTGGCGCGGCAGGGCGTCCGCCGGACGCGGCTACCGCGACGATGTGGAGGACTACCTGCTGGAGCTGCGGGGCGCGGTCAAGCTCATCAAGAAGTCCGGCATCACGCTCTCGGGCCGCGAGGCCACCATCCCCGTGACGGTGCAGAACAATCTGGCGCAGGGTGTCGACGGGCTCGTGCTGGAGCTGCGCTCCAGCCGCGTCGGTCTGGACGTGGGGGACGCCAAGCGGGTCAAGGTCGACGGCGAACACACCCAGTCCCTCAAGTTCGACACCACCGCCAAGAACAACGGCCGCGCCTACGTGTACGCCCAGCTCTACACGGAGGACGGCGAGCGCTACGGCAAGGTGATGAAGTTCCAGGTGAACGTGACCTCCATCACGTCCACCGTGCTGTTGGTGATCGCGGGCGGCGTGCTGCTGATCGTGCTGGCCGGCATCAGGATGTACACCCAGCGCAAGCGCTCGGGACCGGCCCCGGACCCGGACGCCCCGCTGAAGGACCCCGACAGCGACGGCGACGGGGCGGACGGTGCGCGTGACGCGGGCGACGCGGGCGACGCGGGCGACGCGGAAGACAACGACGTGGATGGCGACGCGGACGGCTCGGCGGACGACGGCAAGGACTCCGACGCCCCGGACGGGGGACGGAACGGGGGCCCGGAAGGGACGCGGGCGGGACCCCGGACGGGGACGGCAACGACACCGCCCGGGAAAACGACAACCCCCCGGCGACGGGTGAGAAAGTGGACCGTTGACTCATCCGGGCGAGCAGGGGCAGGGGTAGGTAGCGACGATGAACGCGCCGTATGGCGGCGACCGGGACCGGACTCCCGGTGACGGCTCTGGCCAGCCGGAGGACCCGTACGCACGGGACGTGTACGCGCGCGATCCGTACGACACCGCGGACCCCTCGGCGCAGGACCCGGACCCGCGGGCGTGGCAGCGCTACCAGGGACAGCGGCCCCAGGACCCGTACACGGCGCAGCCGTACGAGGGGCAACCGTACGAAGCGCAACCGCCCGGAGGGCAGCCGCACGAAGCGCAGCCGCACGAAGGGCAGCCGTACGGCCGGCAGCAGCAGGAGCAGGCGTACCAGCAGCCGTACGGCCGGCAGCCGTACAGCCACCAGCCATCCGGGCAGCAGCCGTACGCGGCGCAGGCCTACCAGGGCGAGCAGCCCCCGCAGCCGTCCCAGGCCCACCGGCCCACCGGACAGGCCGCCCCGCAGCAGAGCGACGCCTTCGCCCACCTCTACCGCGACCAAGGCCACCCCCAGCCCCCGCACCCGCAGCACTCGCAGCACCCGCAGC
>NZ_JASKYT010000467.1:0-5484 GCF_041028275.1 Streptomyces sp. PU-14G | reverse complement strand
CCTCGCCCGCGCCCGCGAGCAGGGCGTACGCCATGCGGAGATCTTCTTCGACCCGCAGGCGCGGGCGAGGTAGGCGTCGGCCAGGTCGGCGAAGTCGKCCTCCGTGCGCAGCACCGTCATCAGCGCGTAGTAGAGGTCCAGGAAGGACTGCAGGTCCTGGAAGGAGTAGGCGGCCCGCAGCTCGTCCTGCGAGGCGAAGGGGAGGGCCACCCCGTTGCGCTCGGCGAGGGCGAAAGCGAGCTCGGGCTCGAGGGTGCCCTCGATGTGGAGGTGCAGTTCTGCTTTGGGAATCGGTGCTGCCATGGCGTGGCAGCCTATCGGTTCGGCTCGGTCCAGGTCATGCGCGGTTCCTCGGCCACCGCGCCGCGCGCCGCGCGCCGCGGATCGCGGGGCGCGCTCCTCGGGTCGCGGGGCGCGAGGCGCTCTCCGCGGGTCGCGGGTGGCCCACCCCGCGGTGCGGGGTGGCGCTCGGCAGCGTGGCGATGACGCGTACGTCCCCGGGCCGGGAGGCGCGCGCACTTCGCGGCCACGCGGCCCGCCGAAGTGGCTGCTAATCTCGCCCGGAGGTACACATGCGAATGCTGATCAACGTGCCCGAGTCCGTGGTCCCCGACGCGCTGCGGGGGATGGCGGCGGCGCACCCGGAGCTGACGGTCGACGTGGACAGGCGGATCGTGCTCCGCCGGGACGCGCCCGTGGCGGGCAAGGTGGCGCTCGTCTCGGGCGGCGGCTCGGGGCACGAGCCGCTGCACGGGGGTTTCGTGGGGCCGGGGATGCTGGACGCCGCCTGTCCCGGCGAGGTCTTCACCTCGCCCGTTCCCGACCAGATGGTGGCCGCCGCGGCGGCCGTGGACAGCGGCGAGGGTGTGCTGTTCGTCGTCAAGAACTACACCGGCGACGTCCTGAACTTCGACATGGCGGCCGAGCTCGCCGAGGACGAGGGCGTGCGCATCGCCAAGGTGCTGGTGGAGGACGATGTCGCCGTCACCGACAGCACCCACACGGCCGGGCGGCGGGGCACCGGCGCGACCCTGTTCGTGGAGAAGATCGCCGGGGCGCTCGCCGCCGAGGGCGCGCCGCTGGAGCGGGTCGCGGAGACCGCACGTCGCGTGGCCGAGTCGTCGCGCAGTTTCGGGGTGGCGCTGAGCGCCTGCAGCACCCCGTCGAAGGGCGGCCCCATGTTCGAGCTGCCGCCGGGCGAGCTGGAGCTGGGCGTCGGCATCCACGGGGAGCCGGGCCGGGAGCGGCGCGAGATGATGACCTCGGGTGAGATCGCCCAGGCCGCCGTTGACGCCGTGCTGGAGGAGTTGCCGCCCGAGGAACCGGTGCTGGCGCTGGTCAACGGCATGGGGGCGACGCCGCTGCTGGAGCTGTACGGGTTCTGCGGCGAGGTGCACCGGGTCCTGGCCGAGCGGCGGATTCCGGTCGCCCGTACCCTCGTCGGCAACTATGTGACCTCGCTCGACATGGCCGGCGCCTCTGTGACGCTGTGCCGGGCCGACGAGGAGCTGCTGCGGCTGTGGGACGCGCCTGTGCGCACCCCGGGGCTGCGGTGGGGCGTCTGAGCGGATGCGCACAGCGGCGGTGGCACCGGCACGCGGCGGTCCTGGCGCGCCGGGGCCGGCGTGACGGGACCGGCGTGACGGGACCGGCTGGCGTGACGGGGCCGGCGCGGCCGTAGTGCCGCGTGCCGTCAGGCCACGGCGCCGCCGCCGCGCCCCGCCGCGGTGGCGGGGGCGCGGCACGCCCCGCACGGGGCAGCACGACCGAAACCGGGACAGCGGCGAAGGAGCAGTGGTGAGCGGCAAGGTGACGAACGGCGCCGGCGGGTCCGGCGAGGGCGGCGGAAGCGCGGAGGGCTGGGACGCCGCCTTCTTCGCGCGCTGGATGCGGGCCGCCGCGGACGCGGTCGACCGCGAGGCCGACCGGCTGACGGAGCTGGACTCGGCGATCGGCGACGCCGACCACGGCGGCAACATGCGCCGCGGGTTCGCGGCGGTCCGCAGCGAGCTGGACGAGGGCGTCCCTGCCACGCCCGGGTCGGTGCTGATGACGGCGGGCCGCAAGCTCGTCTCGACCGTCGGCGGTGCCTCGGGCCCGCTGTACGGGACGCTGCTGCGCCGTACGGGCAAGACGCTCGGTGACGCGGAGGTGGTGACGGGCGAGGAGCTGGCCGGGGCGCTGCGCGCGGGGATCGACGCGGTGGCCCAGTTGGGCGGCGCCGCCGCGGGCGACAAGACCATGCTGGACGCGCTCTGGCCGGCCGCCGACGCGCTGGCGGACAGCGGCGGCAAGGACCTGCGAGCGGCTCGGAAGGCGGCCGAGCAGGGCGCCAAGGAGACGGTTCCGCTCCAGGCGCGCAAGGGGCGCGCCAGCTACCTGGGCGAGCGGAGCATCGGCCACCAGGACCCGGGAGCCGCCTCCGCGGCACTGCTGATGGCCGCCCTCGCAGCAGCGGGCGGCGAAGCGGAAGGGAGCGAGTGAGCATGGCGGACGCGAACGACGGAGCCCGGGTGGGGATCGTGCTGGTCTCCCACAGCAAGCAGGTCGCCGACGCGGTGGCCGCGATGGCCGCCGCTCTCGCCGGGGTACCCGACGCGCCCGTCACCGGCGCCGGCGGTCTGCCCGACGGCGGCCTGGGCACGAGCGAGGAGATGATCACCGAGGCGGCCCGCCGCGTGGACGCGGGTGCGGGCGTCGCGCTCCTCGCCGACCTGGGCAGCGCGGTCCTGACGGTCAAGACGCTGCTGGCCGAGGGGGACGAACTCCCCGACCCGGCCCGCCTGCTGGACGCCCCGCTGGTGGAGGGCGCGATCGCCGCTGTGGTGACGGCCGCGGGCGGCGGCGACCTGGCGGCGGTGGCCGCGGCGGCAGAGGAGGCGTACACCTACCGCAAGGTGTGACCCGCCAGAGGTGAGACCCGCGCGGGTGCCCACTCGGGCGCGCGCCCTCCCGCCGTGGCGGTGCCCGGCCCCGGCCCCACCTCCCGTGCCCGTCACCGTGCGGGCACGGTGACGGGCCGCTGCCCGGCCGCGGGCAGCGCTTTCCGCACCGGTGCCGCACCCGCCACGGAAGGCACGGCCCGCGGCCGTGCCCGAGCGGCCAGAGGCCCCGGCTCCGACCCCTGCGCCTTCGCCCCGCGGACGGCCGGCGCCACCGCCGCCACCGCCGCAGGCCGTGTTGCCGTCGCGCCTGTCGTTGCCGCGTTCGGGGACAACGCGTAGCGGCCGTATCCGGTCCTGCGGACCAGTCCATGTTCCTCGGCCTGGGCGAGGAGCTTGTTCGCCTGGGAGGGGCTCAGCCCCGCGCGGCGGGCGATGACGCCCAAACGGTGGGCGCCCGGGTCCTCCCTCTCCAGTTCCGCGAGAGCTGCCAGCAGAGCGAACGCGCGTGCCGCGCTCATGAAGTACGCCCCGGTCTCCGTTTCCTGCTCGGTCTGCACTCCACCCGTGTCTTCATAGGTACACACCTTTGCAGTCGCGTCGTGTCGAGCGGCTTGCCAAACAGGTGAGTGCCCCGCTCGCCCGTCCCGCATGCGCTGTTTTGGACGCCACTGCGGTACGTCACGGCGGAATGGACCGTTCACTTTTCCACCGGAGGAAAAGTAGCGTTTTTCGACGTGCCGCCCCTTGCGCCGAACGCAATCGCTGTCGGAGGGTGACGACGGCCGACTTCCGGTCGCCACCAGACCAACACGGAAGGTGGGATGCGGGGATTGCTTTTCTTTCAACGAGTGAGCACTGCCACTGCCATCGATGTGCAGGCGTCTCCCGGTCCGAACAGCGCCCCCGCTCTCATCTGAATTCCACCCGTCCCGGAATACCGGGGCGCTGGAGAACTCGCCGTCGGCCCTCGCGTCCACGGCGTTGCTGACACCCCTTCACCGAAAGGAGAGTGCCATGCGTTACATCCACTGATGACACCACGTCACCGCGGCCACGCGTCTCCGCGCGTGGCCGCGAGCGGCGACGCGTCCCGTCACCGCCCCACCTCCTCGGGGACCGTCACGAAACCCGAACCCGAGGACCCACACCCCGGAACCCGGACAAGAGAACCCGCACCCGAGACCCCGCACCACGAGACTCCGCACCCCGAGAAAGGCAGACCATGACGGGAGCCGCGGCGCACGCACAGCGGGACACCCGCTACGACCCCCTGGCGCCCGAGGTCATCGCCGCCCCGCACCCCTTCTACCGGCGGCTGCGCGAGCACCGGCGCGTCTACTGGCACGGGCAGCTCGATTCCTGGGTCCTCACCGGGCACGCCGAGTGCCGTGCGGTCCTCGGCGACTCCGCCTCGTTCGGCTCGGACTTCCGCAGGGTGGGGGAGAACATCCCCGAAGCCCAGCTGAGCGTGCAGTCCCTCGACCCGCCCGCCCACGGAGCGATCCGGCACCTGCTCGTCTCCGCGCTGCACACCCGCTCGCACACGGCGGTGACCGACACCGCCGCGCGGCTCGCCGCGCAGCGGCTGGCGGCCGTGCGCGGCACGGACCGTCCGGTCGATCTCGTCAGCGAGATCGCCCGCCCTCTCGCCCTCCACACGATGTGCGACTTCCTGGGCGTCGCCTCCCCCGACGGGCCCTGGTTCGAGGAGATGTCGAACGCCATCGTCCGCAGCATGGACGCCGGCCTCGACCCCGCACGCGCCGAACCGGGCAACAAGGCCAGGCAGGAGCTGAGCCGCATGGTCGGTACCTGGCTGGACACGGCAGAGGAGGGCGGTTTCGTCGGGGCGCTGCGGGCGGCCCGTGCGCGCACGCCCGAGGTCTCCGAGGCGGTGCTGGCCAACTCGCTGCGCGCCGTGCTGCACGCGGGATACGAGTCGGTCAGCCGCCTGCTGGGCAACGCGCTCGCCCGCCTGGTGACGGACGATCGGGCGCTGCCGGACCGCGCGGCGGCCGAGGGGCGACTCGACACGCTGGTGGACGAACTGCTGCGGCTGGAGGGCCCGGTACAGGCGGACGCCCGGGTGTGCGTGCGGGACAGCGAGGTGGCCGGCCGGCGGATAGGGCGCGGGGAGGTGCTGGTGCTGCTGCTGGGCGCCGCGAACCGTGACCCGGACGTCTTCCCGGACCCGGACACCGTCGACCTCGGCCGCCGCAGGGGCCGGCATCTGGCGTTCGGCCGGGGCGCGCACGCCTGCCTGGGTGCGGGGCTGGCCACGCTGCAACTGCGCGCCGTGCTCGTGGCCCTGCGCGAGGCGCGCCTCGGGTTCGTCCCGTCCGGCACGGCCGAGTACGAACCGACCGCGACCCTGCGGGGACTGCGGACGCTCCCCGTGCGCGTACGCGACACCGGCCCGTGAGCGTGACCGGCACCCCCGGTCCCACCCCGCGCCGAGCCCGGCACCGCGACCCGGCACGCGCGCGGCCCCGCCCGCATCCTGACCCGGCACGGGTCCGGGTCMSGGYSCGGGCCCGTGCCGGGTCAGGATGCGGGCCCCGGCACGCGCGCGGGGTGGGACCGGGGGTGCCGGTCACGC
>NZ_JASKYT010000466.1:0-4936 GCF_041028275.1 Streptomyces sp. PU-14G | reverse complement strand
GGCGCGGGCGACGCGGCGCGCTCCCCCCCCCCCCCCCCCCCCCCCCCCCCCCCCCCCCCCCCCCCCCCCCCCCCCCCCCCCCCCCCCCCCCCCCCCCCCCCCCCCCCCCCCCCCCCCCCCCCCCCCCCCCCCCCCCCCCCCCCCCCCCCCCCCCCCCCCCCCCCCCCCCCCCCCCCCCCCCCCCCCCCCCCCCCCCCCCCCCCCCCCCCCCCCCCCCCCCCCCCCCCCCCCCCCCCCCCCCCGCGCAGCCTCAGGGCGGCCGGGAGGCGGGGCAGCAGGGCGCGGGCGACGCGGCGCGCCTGGGTGTCGTGCACGGCCTCGCCGCACAGTGCCGCCGTGCGGCGGAACGCCACGGGGAGCGGCCGGCGCAGCCAGGTGATCAGGAGTTCGTTGCGGCGGACCAGGGCCTGGCGGCCGGGTCGGGGCGCATCGGCGGGAGAGTGCCGGGCGACCACGTCGGGGCAGTGGATGACCTCCCAGCCCGCTGCCGCCAGGTCGTAGGCGAGAAGGGTCTCCTCCGCGCCGAAGAACAGCAGCGGGTGGTAGCCGCCCACGTCGAGGTAGGCCTGTCTGCGGACGACGGCGGCGCAGCCGAGGAAGCCGAGGACCCTGCGGCTGCGCGGGGCCGATCCCTCGCCCAGCGGGGACGCGGCCAGGACGGTGTTGAGCGGGTCGGGGGTGCCTTCGGGTCCGACGGTGATGCCTGCCGCCAGCAGCCCCGTGGCGGGTCGGGCGGCGAGCAGGTCGACGGCCGTGGCCAAGGCTCCGGGTTCCCACCAGGAGTCGTCGTCGCTGAAGGCCACGTAGGGGGTGTGCAGGGCGCGGACGCCCTCGTTGCGGGCCAGCGCGCCCCGGTTGACGGTCAGCCGCAGTACCTCGACCCCCGGGAAGGAACGCGTGACCATGTCCGCCGTTCCGTCCGCCGAGGCGTTGTCGACCACCAGGACGCGGGGGGTCTCGGGGAGGGCCCGCAGCCGCTCCAGGGTCAGGGCGAGGGTCTCGCGCCTGTCCCTGGTCGCGATGACGACACCGAGCTGTCCGCGCAGGTCGCGCGGACAGGGCTGAGCGGGACCGTCATCGCGCCCGCGCCCGTGCCCCTGTCCGTGTCCGCGCCCGGGGACGCCGCCTGGCCCTTCCGTGGGACGTGACCCGAGACCTGGCCCTTCCGTGGGACGTGACCCGGGACCTGGCCCTTCCGTGGGGCCTGGGCCATCCGAAGGGCCTGGGCCGTCCGGAGGGCCGGGCGTGCTGCGGGGGGTGGCTGCCATGGCGTCGCGTCAGCCGCGGAACATCTCCTTCTCGACCTGGTCGGGTCCCTCGATGCGGTCGGTCCTCATGTGGGAGATCTTGTCGACGACCTTGTCGCTCGCCTTGTTCTTCTTGGCGAGGTCCGTGAGGGTCTGCCGGTCGGTCGGGTAGGAGGCGCCCTTGAGGGCCCGCTGAACCTCGATGGGGTTCACGTCGCTCATCGTTCCTCCACTGGTGTGCCGTACGGGTACGAGTACTCCGTACGGAGGGGTGTCGGATGTCCCTTATGCCCTTTCCTGCTCACTCCATGGTGGGAGCCACCCGGGTGGCCCGCAACACAGGAACGGGGCCCGCGCCCTGCCGGTGGGGCAGGGCGCGGGCCCCTGGGAGCGTCCCCTGGCTCCCGGTCTCGGGCCGCAGCCGGTCCTTGGGCCGCAGCCGGTCCTCGGGCCGCAGCCGGTCCTCGGGCCGCGGCCGGTCCTCGGGCCACGGCCGGTCCTCGGGCCGCGGCCACGGCAGGCTGCACCTCAGGCCACGGCAGGAGCCGCCTCAGGCCGTGGCGGGCTCCGCCTCGGGCACCGTGGCGGCCGGTGCCGCGGTGGTACCCGAGGAGGCACGCCGCGGGCGCGGCAGCCGGACGGGCCGCTGCTGGAGGAGCTGCGCGGCACCGGTGACGGCGACGATGGCCACTCCGCCCGCGATCAGTCCGCCGCGTGCGCCGGCGAACTCCATCACAGCGCCCAGCAGCGGGGGACCGACCAGGCCCCAGCCGGTGGAGGCACTGCGCCACACGCCGAGCACCCGGCCGCGCATGTGGGCGGGCGGTTCGGTCTGCAGCACGGTCGTCCCGGCGGTGTCCGAGACGGACTCGACCGCGGCCATGGGGGCCACCAGCAGGAGCAGGAAGGCCAGCGACGGGGAGAAGCCCGCCACCACCTGCAGCAGCGCACCGGCCGCCGCGAGGGTGGCCACGTGGCGCACGGCGGGCTTGCGCAGGCAGCCGGCGAGCACGGCGCCCGCCATGCCGCCGACGGCCAGCACCGTCGAGACGGTGCTGAAGGCTCCGGCGCCGGCGGCCAGCGGCCCCGTCACCAGGACGGCCAGCGTCAGCTGGTAGTTGCGGCCGAAGATGGCGGAGATGCCGGTGATGGCGGCCAGTGCGACCAGCCTGGGGTTGCGCGCGAAGTAGACCAGGCCCTCGCGGGTGTCGCCGCCGAGCCCGGCGCGCCGCCTGCCGGCCGCCGCCGCGGCCGGGGCGGGCCGCTCGTGCGCGGTCTGGGGTTCGCGTTCCTCCTTGGGCACCAGCTTCAGGAACGGGATGACGGCGGCCACCGCCAGGAAGGAGACGCCGTTGACGAGGTAGGCGGACGCCATGCCGAACCAGGCGACGGCGGCGCCCGCGGCGGCCGTACCGATCAGCCGTCCTGCGCTGTGCACCACGGAGCCGAGCGCGATGGCCGAGGGCACGTCCTTGCGCTTGACCAGGTCGTTGCCCAGCAGGGAGCAGGCGGGGTTGTCGACCGTGGCGATGGATCCGGTGACGGCGGCGAGCACCATCAGCAGCGGCACGGTGAGCATGTCGGTGGCGACGAAGGCGGCGGTGGCGAAGCCGACCAGGCCCAGCAGGGCCTGACTGACCGAGGCGGTCAGCTTGCGCGGCCAGGAGTCGACGAGGCTGCCACCGACGAGGCTGAGCAGCAGCCCGGGCGCGGCCTGCACGGCCAGGGACAGCCCTGTGGTGGCGGCGGACCCGGTGAGCTGCAAGACGAGCAGGTTCTGCACCGTCAGCTGCATCCACGTGCCGACGTTGGAGACCAGGTTGGCCGCGGACCACCAGCGCATGCTCGGGTACCGCAGCGAACGCCAGGGGTTGCGCGCGGACCGGTCGGAGTCACCGGAGCGGCCGGGGGCACCGGAGTCGCCGGAGGCACCGGAGTCGCCGGAGGCACCGGAGTCGCCGGATCGGTCGGTATCCCGGTTCTTGCGGAGCCCGAGGGCCCGGGTGGGCAGGCGGTCACGGAACCGTGCGCCCGGCCGGCGCCGGCCTTCGGGGGTCGGACTCTCGGCAGGAGTCTCGGTCGGACTCACGGCAGGACTCTCGATCGGACTCCCCGCAGGAGTCTCGGCAGGAGTCTCAACCGGACTCTCGGCAGTCGAGTGAAAAGGCATGAGGAATGCACACAGGAAGGCAGGGGACGGGAGGAAAGGGAGCGGGGGCGGGCGGGAAGCAGGCGGAAAAGGCGGCTTTCTCGCTGCCTCGCCCCGGGCCCTCAGCCATATTCACAGACGGCTCGCCGCGACTCGGTCGCCGTTCGGCGGACCGGCGCGCCGCCTTCCTCCAAACGCCCGGGATGACCAGCGGGAAAAGGGGCCGCGTTGCCTTGCTCACAGGCCGGGGAGCGAGGAGTGGTCCCTTACTCCCCGTCCGCGCCCGACCCCGCTGCACAGCGTTCGTTCACGCAGCGCAGCGCCACGGTGAGCAGCGCTCGACAGCTTCTCGGTTGCGACGCGGTGCGGGTCGCCTCAGGCTTGTGAGGGCGAGCACATCCGTGCTCGGCACGGCGGTTTCCCGTGCGGTCACTGACGGTCTCGCGCAAGCCCTTCGGGACATCTGAGCGAAAGCCGGAGGAGTGCTCATGGACAAGCCCACCGACTCCATACCCGGTTTCCGGAGATTCCGGCACGCCGTCGTCACGGGTGGCGCTGGATTCGTCGGCTCGCATTTGTGCACCGCACTGCTCGACAACGGGTGCGAGGTGACGTGTGTCGACGATTTCTGCACCGGCAGGCGGGAGAATGTGGCGCATTTGACGGACCGCCCCGGATTCCGTCTCGTCGAGGCCGACATCTGCCATCCGTTCGACGCCGAGGTGGCGGGCTCGGGCGCCGGTCAACCGCCCGACCTGGTGCTGAACTTCGCCTCTCCCGCCTCGCCCGCCGACTATCTGCGCATGCCCCTGCACACGCTGGAGACGGGCAGTTCGGGCACCCGCAACGCGCTGGCGCTGGCCCGCCGCCACGGTGCGCGTTTCCTGCACGCCTCCACCTCGGAGGCGTACGGCGATCCGCAGGAACATCCGCAGAGCGAACGCTACTGGGGTCATGTCAATCCGGTGGGGCCACGCAGCGTGTACGACGAGGCCAAGCGGTTCGGGGAGGCCCTGACGGCGGCCGAGGCCCGTGCGCGCGGCTCGGACGTGGGCATCGTCCGCCTCTTCAACACCTACGGGCCCCGAATGCGCGGCTACGACGGACGCGCCGTCCCCACGTTCGTGCGGCAGGCGCTGGCGGGCGAGGAGCTGACGGTGACCGGAGACGGGCGCCAGACCCGGTCGCTGGCCTACGTCGACGACACCGTGCGCGGCATCCTCGCGATGGCGGGATCGGAACTGCCGGGGCCCGTCAACATCGGCAACCCGGACGAGATCACCATGCAGGAACTGGCCCGGCTCGTCATCGAGCTGGCCGGCTCCGCCTCGGGGCTGCGCTTCATCGAGCGGCCGAGCGACGACCCGGCGGTGCGCTGTCCCGACATCACCCTGGCCCGCGGCAAGCTCCAGTGGGAGCCGACGGTGACGGCCAGGGACGGCCTTCGGCGCACCATCGACTGGTTCCGGCAGCACGCCGCCGGATGATGCCGCCCCGGGGGGGGGAGGCGCGAGCGGCCCCAACCCCGCCCCTGAAAGAC
>NZ_JASKYT010000465.1:0-4972 GCF_041028275.1 Streptomyces sp. PU-14G | reverse complement strand
GAGGTCGGAAAGGTGGCGGCGGCCCCCCCCCCCCCCCCCCCCCCCCCCCCCCCCCCCCCCCCCCCCCCCCCCCCCCCCCCCCCCCCCCCCCCCCCCCCCCCCCCCCCCCCCCCCCCCCCCCCCCCCCCCCCCCCCCCCCCCCCCCCCCCCCGCCGCCCGGCGGTGGCGGCGCCGCTGGCATGGCCGAGATACGGGTCGAGGACAACGGTCCCGGCATCCCCGCCGAGGCGCTGCCCGTGGTCTTCGAGCGCTTCGCGCGCGCTGACGCCTCGCGCTCACGCGCCCAGGGGAGCACCGGTCTCGGACTGGCCATCGTCCGGGCCGTGGTCTCCGCGCACGGGGGGCGGGTGAGCGCACACAGCGCGGCGGGCCGCACGGTTTTCACCGTACGGCTGCCGCTCGGCTAGGGCCGCGCCGCGGCGGCCGGAGCGGAGCAGAACCCGGGCGTTTATCCGGCGAGGGGCGGGCGCGAGGACCCGCAGCCGGCGCCCGGGTCCGGCACAGCCCGCTGACGGGGCGCCCGGCGCGCGCCGGTGCCCTGCGCGCCTGTGCCCGGCCGCCGGCTTCACGGCCGCTGAGCGGGTGTTCTCGGACAGCCGTTCCCGGGAGCGTGTGGGAGGCGCGCACCGCGCGTCGCCCTTCCGGATGCTCCGCGGCGGTCCACGGAAGCCCGGCAGCGCCCCTTCGGGCTCGCCCGTCGCGCTGCGGGTGTTGCCTGACACCGTTCAGGCCGACGGTTCCGGGCGGTCGCGGTGGGGGAGGAGGCCGATCACCAGCCCCAGGGCGGCGGAGGTGGCGCCGAGAGCGGCGACGGCCGGCCAGCCCGCCGCCGTCCAGGCGAGGGAGCCCGCCAGCGAGCCGGTCGCGATGCCGGCGAAGCGGCAGGTGAAGTAGCTGGTGTTGAGCCGGTTGTGCAGGTGGGAGGGGAGGGAGAAGAGCGCGGTCTGGCTGACCGTCTGGTTGCCCCACACGCCGACGTCCAGCAGGACGATGCCGGCCACCAGCCAGGCCAGTGAGGTGCCGCCGGGCAGCAGGACCAGCCATCCGGCGATCACCAGTACGGTCAGCGCGGCCAGACCGCGCCGAGGGCCGTACCGGTCGGCGAGCCTGCCCGCCCACGGTGAGGCCAGCGCGCTGGCGGCGGCGACGAGCCCGAACAGCCCGATCCGTGCGCTGTCGTAGTGGTAGTGCCGTGCCAGCAGGAACGTCAGAGTCGTCCAGAAGGCGCCGAAGGCCACACCGACCAGCGCCCCGGAGAAGATCACCCGGGCGACCAGGGGCCGGGCTGCCAGCCGGGGCAGGGAGGCCAGGCAGGTGCGGTAGCCCTCGGTGCCGGGTGGTGTCGGGTCCGGTGGCAGGCACCGGCGCAGGACGACGGCCAGCAGGAGGGTGAGGGCGCAGGAGACGGCGTACACCCCGCGCCAGCCGACCAGGCCCGCGAGGGCGCCCGCGTAGGCGCGGGAGGCGAGGATGCCGACGAGCAGGCCCGCCTGCACGGTGCCGACGACGCGCCCCCGCCCGCCCGGCCGGCCCGCGGACGGCTCGGACAGCGCGACGGCCAGCGGCGTGACCAACTGCGGTACGGGGGAGAGCAGGCCTGTCACGAACCCGGCGACGGCCAGGAACCAGGCGGTGGTGGCGAGCGCGCTCGCCGCGAGCGCCAGGCCCGAGCACGCGGTGAGCACCAGGATCAGCCGACGCCTGTCGTGGCTGTCCCCGGCGGGGACCAGCAGCAGAATGCCCGCCGCGTATCCGAGCTGGGTGGCGGTGGGGATCGCGCCCAGCAGCCCGGCATCCGCACGCAGGGAGCCGGCGATCTCCTCCAGCAGCGGCTGGCTGAGGTAGACGTTGGAGGCGGTCACCGCGCTGGTGACGGCCAGGACGAGCACGTGGAGACGGGAGAGCCCGTGGCCGCGCGACAGGTGCGGGGGCCAGGGCGTGAGGCGGGGTTCAGGCACGGGAGACGACGTTATGGCCGCCCCGCGTGGCAGACTTTCGCCGTACTGCCAGGTGATGTCGAGAGTGCGCCATGTTCGGGAAGAGCGAGAACCGGGACGACTACCAGGATGTGCCCCGCCCGGTGGCGGCGATGGCCCGCGACCTGGCCGACGGCCACCACATCCCGCCGCACCGGCACCGCCGGGCGCAGCTGATCTACGGCATCACCGGGGCCATCACGGTGGGCACCCCGCTCGGCACCTGGGTGGTGCCGGCCAGCAGGGGTGCGTGGGTGCCCTCGGGGCTCGACCACGAGATGACCTGCGCGGGCAGGGTCGCCATGCGGACGCTCTATCTGGACCCGGACGCCGCCACCCGGCTGCCCGCGGCCCCCACGGTCGTCTCCGTCCCCCCGCTGCTGCGCGAGCTGATCGACGAGGCGACGCGGCTGCCCGTCGAGTACGACACCGAGGGCCGCGACGGACTCCTCATGCGGCTGCTGCTGAGCGAACTCACTCCGCGCCCCGTGCCGGCGCTGCACCTTCCCGCCCCGGACTGCCCCCGCCTGGCGGACCTGTGCGCGCGGATCCGCCGCTGCCCACAGGAGCCGTGGACGGCACGGCAGGCCGCCGCCGTCGCCCACATGAGCCCGCGCAGCCTCCAGCGCCGCTTCGCCGAGGCGACCGGGATGAGCCTGGGCCACTGGGTACGGCAGGCGAAGCTGGCCCACGCGGTGGCGCTGCTGGCCAAGGGGGTGCCTGTCACCACCGTCGCCCTGCGCGTCGGCTACGCCACCCCCAGCGCCTTCACGGCCATGTTCCGGCGCGCGCTGGGCACCACACCCAGCCTCTACTTCTCGCCGTGAACGCCGCGGGGCCTGCGAGCGCGCCGCCGGGCCTGCGAGCGTGCCGCGGGACCTGCGAGCGTGCCGCCCGGGCCTGCCGAGCGTGCCCACGGGCCGTGCCGGGACGCGCTACCTGCCGCCACCGTCCAGCAGGCGGCGCGCGGTGCGTGTGCTGTGTGCGGCGACGTCGATGCGGACGCCGTCGAAGTCGGGGGCGCGGGTGGCGTCCAGGGCCATCCGGGAGGTCGTGCCCTCCGCCGTGGACGACGGGTCGAGGGGGCTGCCGGGCAGCCCGTCCACCACGAACACGTCCCGGTGCGGTTGCAGATGCGTCGCCAGCGCCCACAGCACCTCCGTGTCGCGGGTGACGTCCACGTCCTCGTCCACCGCCACCACCGTCTTCAGATACGGGTCCCAGCCCAGCAGGCCCAGCATCACCTGCCGCGCCTGCCCCGGCCGTGAGCGCCGCAGCGCCACGTACGCGTGGAAGTGGGTGCCGGAGGTCGGATAGTGCAGCCGCGCGACCTCGGGGAAGCGGTCGGAGAGCTTCTGCGCCATCTCCGCCTCGCGCGGGATGCGGGCCAGATTGAGGTGGTCGGCGGTGTTGCCGCCCGCGATGTCCAGTAGCAGCGGCTCGCGCCGGCCCAGCACCGTCTCCACGGTGAGCACGTTGTGCGTGGAGCGGCTGGAGGAGTATCCGGAGAACTCGCCGAACGGCCCCTCGTCAGCGCTGAGTTCCGGATCGATGGTGCCCTCCAGCACCAGCTCGGCGCTGGCCGGCACCCGGATGCCGTACCGCGGCGTGCGCACCACGTCCAGGGGCGCCCCGAACAGGCCCCCCGCGACGTCCCGTTCGTCGGTGCCGGCGTCGAGGCGGGCCGAGGCGGCCAACAGGAACAGCGGATGGCCGCCGATCACCATGGCCACCGGGAGCCGCTCGCCGCGCTCGGCCGCCAGCCCCAGCAGCTGCCACAGGTGGCCGCGCGAGTGGAGGCTGGTGGCGAGCTGGTCACGCGCGTGCACCATGGCGCGGTGGTAGCTGAGGTTCCCCGCGCGCCCCGGTACTCCGGGCGGCGGCTCCGCGGCGATGACACCGCTGGTGAGGTAGGGGCCGCGGTCGGAGGCGAAGTGCCGGATGAGCGGCAGCCTCCGCAGGTCCACCTCGGCCCCGCTCGCCACCCGCTCCAGCACGGGCCCCTCCGGCACCACCCGCGGGGCGGTGCGCCGCGCCGCCGCGGCCTGGTAGGCGGCGTGCAGCTCCTGCGGCCGGGCGTCCAGCAGCCGGGCGACCCGGCGCCGGGAGGCGAAGACGTTGGTGACGAGTCCGGTGCCGCCCAGCCCCCGCACGCCGGGACACACCAGCATCTCCTCGCGTCCGCGTGCGGCCAGCTCCAGCACCAGGGCCGCCACGTCCTCCCCGTCGATCTCCTCGTGGACGGTGGTCACGTCCTCCGGGTGGCGTGCGGGGTAGTCCGCCAGGAAGTCCCGCAGATCCTGCGACCGCGCTGCTGCGCTCGCCTGCACGGCGCTCCTCCTCCCTTTCCCTGGGCGGGGTCCGGGGGCGGGACGCGTCCCAGCCCCCGGACCTGGCGGTTACGCGCGGGCCGCGGCCCGCCCGCCGCGGGCGCCGTCCAGGGACGCGTAGGTGTCGGTCAGCCGCAGCTTCGCCTCGGCCTCGTCGCGCGGCGGGGGAGTGGGCTCCAGGCCCAGCAGCCGGGCCATGTTGTTGCCGAGGTAGCCCTCCAGGTCCTCCTCGGACAGGTGCATGCCCTGCGGCGGAGGACCGCACAGCACCTCCAGCTCACGCGCCCACATGCCGGGCTCGTTGGGGGGCGAGTCGGTGCCGAAGACGAGCTGGTGCTTCTCCATCTGCTGGGCGAACTCCACGATCCGCGACTGGAGCAGCCAGCCCGACTCGCCGTACACGTTGGGCGAGTCGAGGATCATGTACAGCGCCTCGAAGCAGTACACGCCGCCCGTCTGCACTCCGAAGTGCGCCAGGATGAAGTTGACGTTCGGGAACTCGCGGATGATCGGGTAGAACTGCGTCGGGATCGAGTACGGACCGTCCCCGGTGTGGATCAGCACCACCACGCCCAGCTCGTCGCACACCCGCAGCACCGGGCGCAGCCAGTCCAGGGCACGGTCGGGACGGTAAGCGTGCATGTTGGCATGCAGCTTCATCATCTG
>NZ_JASKYT010000464.1:0-5709 GCF_041028275.1 Streptomyces sp. PU-14G | reverse complement strand
CTCCGTGAATGCTTCAATCATCCACAGGAAGAGCGGAACAGGCCGGAGGAATAATCCAACCCGTCCACAGCGTCCTCGCTGTTGTGTATTTCAAAGGAACCTCAACCCACCGGAACAACCCGGCAGGTCGGGGTATCAACATATCTGGCGTTGACTTTTGGCACGCTGTTGAGTTCTCAAGGAACGGACGCTTCCTTCGAAACCATCTCACCGGTTTCTCCGGACGTTTGCCCTCTTGGTTCTTCCCAAGCCTACCACCGCGATTTCGGTGATCCGAAATCCGTCCTGCGCCGGAGCGCGAACGACCAACTGATCGGAATCAGTGGCTGGTTGGGGTTCTGCCCTCGCCTCGGCGCTGGGCAGGCAACCGACAGTACAGGCCTCCGATGAAGAGAGGCAAATCAGTTCTGCGGGGCCCACGCCGCGCACTCCCGCCGAACCGGCTTTGAACGCTGTGCTGTCACCGCGAAACAGCAGGTGACGGCGCGCCTGCCCGCTCGGAGGGAATCACCTGTTCCTATGACTTACGCTTCTGAACGGTGCGCCGTCCTGGACAGGTAGCGACGGCGGCTGATCGACACTCCGCCCCTTGGAGGCCTCCCATGACCACCGTGTCGTCCCCGTTGACCGGGCGTGCCATCGGTTTGGCTGCTGTGCCGGATCCGGTGTTCTCCGGGGCGATGGTGGGCCCCGGCACCGCCATCGATCCCGTGCGCGAGCCCACCGAGGCGGTGGCGCCCGTGGACGGCGTCGTGGTGTCGCTGCACCCGCACGCGTTCGTGGTCGTGGACTCCGAGGGACACGGAGTGCTGACTCACCTGGGCATCGACACGGTGCAGCTGAACGGTGAGGGCTTCGAGCTGCTGGCCGCCAAGGGGGACACCGTCACCCGGGGGCAGCCCATGGTGCGCTGGGACCCGGCGGCCGTGGCGGAGAAGGGGAAGTCCCCCGTCTCGCCGGTGATCGCGTTGGAGGCCACCGCCGAGGCGCTCGGCGAGCTGGTGGAGGACGGCGACGTGGAGCGGGGACAGACGCTCTTCGGCTGGAGCTGACACACAGGCCCGGCCCCTCTCCCTTCCGAACGTCCACGTGGCACCGGGAGTCCGCTCCCGGTCGGGAAGTCCTCTTCCCCTCTCGTCCACGCGTGCGCGGGCCGGGCGCAGTACGACCGCGGTGGCGTGGTGCCGCCGCTGACCGGAGACGGGTGAGATGGACACAACGCTTCGAGGCGTGGGTGTGAGCCACGGCGTGGCGATCGGCGAGGCGCGGCACATGGGCACGGCCGTGCTGGAGCCCCCGGCCAAGCAGATCGCGGCCGACGAGGCGCCGCGTGAGCAGCAGCGGGCGCGGCAGGCCGTGGAGGCCGTCGCCGCTGATCTGGTCGCGCGGGGCAACCTGGCGGGTGGTGAGGCGCAGGCCGTGCTGGAGGCGCAGGCCATGATGGCGCAGGACCCCGAGCTGATGGCCGATGTCGAACGGCGGATCGCCGTGGGCAGTACGGCCGAGCGGGCGGTCTACGACGCTTTCGCCGCCTACCGGGCGCTGCTGGCGCAGGCGGGCGACTATCTGGCGGGCCGGGTGGCCGACCTGGACGACGTGCGCAACCGTATCGTCGCCAGGCTGCTGGGCGTGCCGATGCCGGGTGTGCCGGACAGTGACCGGCCTTACGTGCTGATCGCGCGGGACCTGGCGCCCGCCGACACCGCGCTGCTCGATCCCGCTCTGGTGCTCGGTTTCGTGACCGAGGAGGGCGGGCCGACCAGTCACAGCGCGATTCTCGCGCGGGCGCTGGGGGTGCCGGCCGTGGTGGCGCTGCCGGGTGCGGGGGAGCTGGCCGAGGGCACGGTCGTCGCGGTGGACGGCAGTACCGGTGAGGTGGCGGTGAACCCGACGGAAGCGGAGCGGGAGGCGCTCGCGCGGGACGCCGAGGAGCGCAAGGCGGCTGTGGAGGCCGCGAAGGGTCCCGGTGCGACGTCGGACGGGCACAAGGTGCCGCTGTTGGCGAACGTGGGCGGTCCTGCCGATGTGCCGGCGGCGGTGGAGGCCGGTGCGGAGGGCGTGGGGCTGTTCCGCACGGAGTTCCTGTTCCTGGACGACAGTGAGCGGGCGCCTTCCCTGGAGAAGCAGGCGGAGGCGTACCGGCAGGTGCTGGAGGCGTTCCCGGAGGGGCGCGTCGTGGTGCGGGTGCTGGACGCCGGGGCCGACAAGCCGCTGGACTTCCTCACGCCGGCCGACGAGCCGAATCCGGCCTTGGGCGTGCGGGGTCTGCGGACCCTGCTGGACCACCCCGAGGTGCTGCAGGGGCAGCTGCGGGCGCTGGCCAGGGCGGCCGAGGGGCTGCCCGTCTACCTCGAGGTGATGGCGCCGATGGTGGCGGACCGGGCGGACGCGCGGGCGTTCGCCGAGGCGTGCCGCGAGGCGGGGCTGAGCGCGAAGTTCGGCGCGATGGTGGAGGTTCCCTCGGCGGCGCTGCGGGCGCGTTCGGTGCTCCAGGAGGTGGAGTTCCTGTCGCTGGGGACGAACGATCTGGCGCAGTACACGTTCGCGGCGGACCGTCAGGTCGGTGCCGTCTCGCGGTTGCAGGACCCCTGGCAGCCGGCGCTGCTGGATCTGGTGGCGACGGCGGCGGAGGCGGCCGGGGCGGAGGGCAAGAGCTGCGGTGTCTGCGGCGAGGCGGCCTCGGATCCGCTGCTGGCCTGTGTGCTGACGGGGCTGGGGGTGACGAGCCTGTCGATGGGTTCGTCGGCGATCCCGTTCGTGCGGGCGCAGCTGGCGAAGCACACGCTGGCGCAGTGCGAGCGGGCTGCTGCCGCGGCGCGGGCGGCGGAGAGCGGCCCGGAGGCGCGTGCCGCGGCGCAGGCGGTGCTGTCCGGGGAGTGACGCCGCCAGGCTGACGAAGAGGAGGGCCGCCCCGCTGCGTCGCGGGGCGGCCCTCCTCGTGCCACCGGGTCAGGCGCGGTCGCGGGCGAGTCGGGCGTAGAAGTCCAGGAGCTCGGCGTTGTCGACGGAGCCGGGGTTGACGGCCTTCTCCATGGCGGTGCCCTGCAGGAGGCGTTTGACGGGGACTTCGAGGCGCTTGCCGGTGAGGGTGTGGGGGACGGCGGGGATCTCGATGATCTCGTCGGGCACGTGGCGGGGCGAGAGGTTCTTGCGCAGGGTCTGCTTGATGGCGTTCCGGAGGGTGTCGTCGAGGACGGCGCCTTCGGCGAGGTGGACGAAGAGCGGCATCCAGTAGCCGCCGTCGGGCTGTTCGACGCCGAGGACGAGGGATTCGCGGATCTCGGGGAGGCGTTCGACGGCCTCGTAGATGTCGGCGGAGCCCATGCGGACGCCCTGCCGGTTGAGGGTGGAGTCGGAGCGCCCGTGGATGACGACGGTGTTGCGGCTGGTCAGGGTGATCCAGTCGCCGTGGCGCCAGACTCCGGGGTACATCTCGAAGTAGCTGTCGTGGTACCGGGAGCCGTCGGGGTCGTTCCAGAAGCGGACGGGCATCGAGGGCATGGGCTGGGTGACGACGAGTTCGCCGACCTCGTCGACGAGGGGCGTGCCGTGCGGGTCCCAGGCGGCGAGGTCGACGGCCAGGGAGGGCGCCTGGAGTTCTCCGGTGTACACCGGGAGGGTGGGGACGGCGCCGGCGAAGCAGCTGCACACGTCGGTGCCGCCGCTGACGGAGGCGATCCACATGTCGGGGGAGACCTCGTCGTGGATCCAGCGGAAGCCGTCGGGCGGCAGCGGGGAGCCCGTGGTCGCCACGCACTTGACCTTCGAGAGGTCGAGGTCGCGCCCGGGGTGGGCTTCGGCCTTGCGGCAGGCCATGACGTAGGCGGCGGAGGTGCCGTAGATGGTGGTGCCGGTGCGTTCGACGACGCGCCACTGGGCCGCGGTGTCGGGGTAGCCGGGGCTGCCGTCGTAGGTGACGACGGTGGCGCCGGTGAGCAGCCCTGAGACCAGCAGGTTCCACATCATCCAGCCGGTGGAGGTGAACCAGAAGAAGCGGTCGTCCTCCCCCATGTCGTTGTGCAGGGTGAGCTGTTTGAGGTGTTCGAGCAGGATGCCGCCCTGGGACTGGACGATGGCTTTGGGCAGTCCTGTGGTGCCAGAGGAGTAGAGGACCCACAGCGGGTGCTCGAAGGGAACCTGCTCGAATTCCGGTTCGACCCGGAGGGAGGTGAGGTCGTCCCACTCCAGTGCTCCCTCGGGCGCCGGCGTGCCCAGGAGGGGGACGTGGACGACGGCGCGGAGGGTGGGCAGTTCGGCGCGGAGTTCGGCGACTGTTTCGCGGCGGTCGTGTTCCTTGCCGCCGTAGCGGTAGCCGTCGACGGTGAACAGGACGGTGGGTTCGACCTGCTGGAAGCGGTCGAGGACGCTGCGGGCGCCGAAGTCGGGGGCGCAGGAGGTCCACACGGCACCGACGGCGGCGGTGGCCAGGAGGGCGACGGCGGCCTGCGGGATGTTGGGGAGGTAGCCGCTGACGCGGTCGCCGGGGCGGACGCCGAGCCGGCGCAGCTCGTGGGCGAGGGAGGCGACCTGGGCGCGCAGCTCGCGCCAGCTGACGGCGGCGGGTTCGTGGGTCTCGTCGACGTGCAGCAGGGCGGGCTCGTCGGCGCGTGCGGGGTTCTCGGCATGCCGCAGCGCGTGCTCGGCGTAGTTGAGGGTGGCGCCGGGGAACCACCGGGCGCCGGGCATGGCGGCGTCGGCCAGGACCGTCTCGTAGGGCGTGCCGAAGCGGACGCCGGACCAGTCGGCGAAGGCGGACCAGAAGGTGGCCAGGTGTGCGGTGGACCAGCGGTGGAGCGCCGCGTAGGAGGCGACGGGGTCGTCGGGGTCGGGCTGGGGGGCGCCGTGGTGGCGCGCGGCCCAGTTCTGGAACCGGGTGAGGCGTGCCGTGGGGAAGCCGGCGGGGTCGGGCCGCCAGAGCGCCTCCGGTGCGGAGGGGTGCGAGGTACTGCTGTCGCTGTGCGCTGCGGTCATGGTGCGGCTCCCTGGCGTCTGTACGCGTCGTCGCGTCTTTCGGCCGGGACGATGCCATGTGATCACACGTTGTGCCAGGGCAAGAGTCACACCCCCCGGCTGTGTGGGGTGTGCGGAGGCCACGGTGACCAGCGAGTGAACGCCCGCTGAACAGCGCTGACGCGGCGCGCCTTCGGTGGCAGGCTGAGCAGCATGGACGCGCGTGACCTGGTGCGGTCGGTGACGGTGGGTGGCAGGGGCCAGGGGGTGGGGTCGTGCCTTCGGTGTCAGGCTGAGCCCCCCCCCCCCCCCCCCCCCCCCCCCCCCCCCGGGGTGGGGTCGTGGCGGGCGGCGTGGCGCAGGCGGCGCGCCGACGCGGTCGGGTTGCCGCGGCAGCGGGCGGAGCGGGCGCGTACCCCGGGTGAGGCGACGGGTGCCGAGCCGGGCCCCGGCGGCGGGACGGTCCGTTTCGTGCGGTCGGTGCTGTGCGTGCGGGTGACGGTGGCGGGTGCGCTGTTCGTCGGCTGGGACGGCGCCGAGCCCGAGCCGTCGTACGCGCTGGCGGGGGCGTGTCCCGCGGCCGACGAGCGGGCGCGGCTGGAGCCGGACAAGGACGGCGGCTGGCGGGTGGTTTCGGAGCGGATGCTGGTGACGGTCTCGCGGCTGGGGGCCGTGGAGGTGCGTACGCCGGGCGGCGCGCTGTTGCGCCGCGACCATCCGCCCAGGTGGTGGGGGGAGGCGGGCGTGGCGACCGGTGAC
>NZ_JASKYT010000463.1:0-4298 GCF_041028275.1 Streptomyces sp. PU-14G | reverse complement strand
TCGCAGGACTGACCGCCGCGCAGCGCAGCGCGGCGGTCAGTCCTGCGACGCCGGAGCCGACGACGACCACGTCGGCCTCCAGGGTCCAGCCCGGCGGCGGCGCGGGGAGTGCCGTGCCGGCTATGCCGGGGGTGGCCGCGGCTGCGGAACGCMCCCACGCCCTCSSCSKCYCCCGCGCCCGCCGCCTGTTCCCCGGCGCGCAGGGCGCGGGAGAGGGCGAGGGCGTGGGTGCGTTCGGGCTCGGCCAGGTAGCGGTTGCGGCTGGAGAGGGCGAGGCCGTCGTCCTCGCGGACGGTGGGGACGGCGACGATCGCGGTGGGGAAGTTGAGGTCCTCGACCATGCGGCGGACGAGGGCGAGCTGCTGGGCGTCCTTCTGGCCGAAGAACGCCGCGTCGGGTGCGGTCAGGTGGAGCAGCTTGGCGACGACGGTGAGCATGCCGTCGAAGTGCCCGGGGCGCGAGGCGCCCTCCAGGACGTCGCCCATCGGCCCGGCCGAGACCCGTACCCGGGGTTCGCCGCCGGGGTAGACCTCCTCGACGGGCGGCGCGAAGACGAGGTCCGCGCCCTCCTTGCCGGCGACCAGCACGTCGGCTTCCAGGGTGCGCGGGTAGCGGTCGAGGTCCTCGCCCGCGCCGAACTGGAGCGGGTTGACGAAGACGGTGACGACGACCTGCCCGCCGGGCCCGACGCGTTCCCGCGCCGCACGCACCAGCGCGGCGTGGCCCTCGTGCAGGGCGCCCATCGTCATGACGACGGCGCGCTCGGTGGTGGTGTCCCCGCGCAGGCCGCGCAGTTCGGCGGCGGTGGTGACGACGTGCGCGGTCATGGGCGGGCCTCCCCGTCGTCCCCGCCGTTCCCCTCGTCGGTGCCGCCCGTTCCGCCCGTTCCGTAAGGGCCGCCCGTTCCGCCCGTTCCGTGGGGGCCGCCCGCGCTGCCCGTTCCGTGGGGGCCGCCCGTGCCGCCGCCTCGCTCGCCCGTGCCGCCGCCGAGCACGTCCAGTAGGTCACCGGCGGGCCCAGCCGCGAGCAGGCCGTGGTCGAGCGCGCGGTCGGCGGTGGCCCGCGCCATCGCGAGGTAGCTCGCGACCGTCCGCGGTGCGTGCCGGCGCAGCTCGGCGACGTGGGCGGCGACCGTCCCGGCGTCTCCCCGGGCCACGGGGCCGGTCAGCGCGGCGTCCCCGGAGCGCAGCGCGTTGTCGAGGGCGGCGCCCAGCAGCGGCCCGAGCATCCGGTCCGGTGCCTGCACCCCGGAGGTGCGCAGCAGCTCCATGGCCTGGTTGACGAGGGTGACCAGGTGGTTGGAGCCGATGGCGAGGGCCGCGTGGTAGAGCGGCCTGGCCTCCTCGGCGACCCACTCGGGCTCCCCGCCCATCTCGATGACCAGCGCCTGGGCCGCCAGCCGCAGCTCCTCGGGCGCCGTCACCCCGAACGCGCACCCCGCCAGCCGCTGCACGTCCACCGCCGTGCCCGTGAAGGTCATCACCGGGTGCAGCGCGAGCGGCAGGGCGCCCGCGGCCAGCGCGGGTTCCAGGACGGAGACGCCGTACCGCCCCGAGGTGTGGACCACCAGCTGCCCCGGGCGCACGGCACCGGTCTTGACCAAGCCCGCGACCAGGCCCGGCAGCGCGTCGTCGGGGACGGTCAGCAGGACCAGCTCGGAGCGGGCCAGCACCTCGTCGGGGCCGACCACCGGAACACCGGGCAACAGCTCGGCCGCGCGGCGCCTGGAGGCGTCCGAGACGCCGGAGACCGCGACCGGGCGGTGTCCTGCCAGCCGCAGCGCCGCCGCCAGCGCCGGGCCGACGCGGCCCGCACCGACGACGCCGACCGACAGCCGCGCCGGGCGGTCCTCGGCCCGCGCCGGCGCGGACGGCTCGGGCCCGTCGCCGACCGCGGGCCGCGAGGGTCCCCCGGCGCCCCGCGGCCCGTCCCCGGAGTGCGGGTGATGAGGGTGGTGTGCGTTCACGAAAGAGGCCTTCCGTATGCGTTCCGGTCCGCTCAGTGGCCGGTACCGGACGAGACCTCGCCATGCTAAGCCCTCCGCGCACGGCGCCGGAGGGGTCGGGGTGCGGCCTCGGTCACCGCCGTGTGCCGCTCGCGGTCCCGTTCGGCGGCACGCTCGGCGGCGCGGATCCGGCCCAGGTCCCTCCTCGCCTCCTTGCGGGCCACCCACCACGCCCGCAGGAGCTTCGCCTCGTGCGTGCCCGGTGCCGGTGGCGGCGCCTGCCCCTGGGAGCGGAGCCGCCAGGTGTCCATCGCGTACTGCTCACTGATGCTCATGGCCACGACGGTGCGCCGCCGCCTCCCGCCGAGGCACGCGCATTGACGGGCCTGGTCAATCGGTACCCGTTCGATTGACGGCGCTGGTCAATCGGGCGGAGCGGCGCGGCTTCGAGCGGGCAGGATGGGGGGCATGAGCGTCACCATCCACATCGCGGGGCTGCCCCTGGAGCGTGTCGTCTTCGCCCCCTCGCCGCTGGCCGAACTGGGCACGGCGCTGCACACTCTGGCCGAGCCGGGACACCACCCCGGGGTGCACGGCTGGGCGACCGCCACCAACGCCTCGCTCAAGCAGGATCTGGCCGACCGGCTGTGCGAGGCCGACTTCCTGTGGCGTACCACCTTCTCCGACATCCTGCTGGGCTTCGCGGGACTGCGGGACGCCTCGGCGCAGCCCGGCGGGACGCTCGGCGAGGATCTGGACATGCTCGACCGGCTGGACGACGAGAGTTACGTCATGGCCGCTCTGGAGTTCACCTGCGGTGCGCTCTACGGAACGGACGCGGTGCGCTCGCCGCTGGCCGACCCGGCGCTGCGGGACCGTGCCCTCGACCTGGCGGCGGCCCGGGGGCCGCAGCAGCAGCGGTTCACCCAGCGGCTGTTGGACGATCCGCCCGCCGTGCGGTCCTGGATACGACGCCTGTTCGAGGACTGCGACCGGGCCTTCTTCGCCGACACCTGGAACCGGGTGCGGCTGCGGCTGACCGCCGACGCGCGGGAGAAGACGGAGCTGCTGCGCCGCCGAGGGCTGGCGGCCACCCTGGCGGCCGTCTCCCCCGCGCTGTCGACCGACGAGGCGGGCAGCGTCATCGACGCCGACAAGCTCGCCAGCGCGCGCACCACCGCCGTGGACCCCGCGGTGGGCCCGGGCGTGACGTTCGTCCCCTCCATCTACCAGTGGCCGCACCTGGTGGTGCTGCACCGGCACGGGTGGCGGCCCGTCGTGCACTATCCGGTCGCGGCGCCCGAGTTGCCGGGGCCGCTGTCGGTGGAGCAGTTCAAGCTGCGGATGGAGGCACTGGCCCATCCGATGCGGATGCGGCTGTGCCGCAACCTGGCGCGGGCGCCCTACTCCACCAGCGAACTCGCCGACCAGTACGCGCTCAGCTCCCCGGAGGTCTCCCGGCATCTGGCGGTACTGAAGAAGGCCGGCCTGATCACCGCCCGGCGGCGCGGACGGTACGTGCAATACCAGCTCGATGTGAAGGTCGTGGGACGGCTGGGCAGCGACTTTCTGGAGACGGTGCTGCGGTGACACCGGGGCCTGCCGGTCCCGCCGACGTCCGGAGGATTCAGCCTCCCGCCCGCACCAGTCCCGTCTCGTACGCCAGGACGACCGCCTGGACCCGGTCGCGCAGCCCCAGCTTGGCCAGGATGCGGCCCACGTGGGTCTTGACCGTCGCTTCGGAGAGCACCAGCCGGGCGGCGATCTCTCCGTTGGACAGGCCCTGGGCGATGAGGACGAGCACTTCCCGCTCGCGTTCGGTCAGGCGTTCCAGCTCCTTGGCGACCGGCTCGGTGGCGGTGGCGGGCAGCACCGAGGAGAAGCGGTCGATCAGCCGCCGCGTGGTGCTGGGCGCGACCACCGCGTCGCCGCTGTGCACCGCGCGGATGGCGTCGAGCAGGTCACCGGGCGGCACGTCCTTGAGCATGAACCCGCTGGCCCCGGACTTGAGCGCGGAGAACGCGTACTCGTCCAGGTCGAACGTGGTCAGGATCAGCACCTTCGGGCTGCCGGGCCCTCCCTCGCCGCCCTCGCAGATGCGGCGGGTCGCCTCGACCCCGTCGACGTTCGGCATCCGCACGTCCATCAGCACCACGTCCACCGGCGTCTGGCGCAGGATCGCCAGCGCCTCCGCGCCGTCGCCCGCCTCCGCCGTGACCTCCATGTCCTGCTGTGCCGTGAGCACCATGCGGAAGCCGGTGCGCAGCAGCGCCTGGTCGTCGACGAGCATCACGCGGATCGTCATTCGGGGGTCCTTCTCGATCGAGGGGGAAGCGGGGACSGAGGGGACGGG